>NZ_PDBX01000002.1:300000-379091 GCF_002564105.1 Collimonas sp. PA-H2 | reverse complement strand
AATGCCGTCATCCCCGCGAACGCGGGATCCATGTTGATGATATATAACGATTAGAATGGATTCCCGCGTTCGCGGGAATGACTATTTGACATAAGTTTACCTTGCAAGCGCTGCAGATGGCCGCACTTTGCTCTATATTGGATCCCGCACCGGCGCCTTATACTGGTGCGGCCATTCCGCAGCCAACATCAACCATGAGGAGCATCTATGGAAATTCTGGGGACAATCATCGTGGGTTTCATCGTCGGCGTGATCGCTAAACTGATACATCCCGGACGCGAGAACATGGGCTTTATCGTTACTACCTTGCTGGGCATCGCCGGCTCTTTCCTGGCAGGCTACGTCGGCCAGGCGCTGGGCTGGTATCACGCTGGCCAGGGCGCAGGATTCATCGGCTCCATCATCGGCGCCTTTATCCTGCTAGTGATCTACGGCTTTATCAAAGGCAAGGCGGCTAGCTGATGCTGGACCGCCTGCCATGGCGCAAGCCCGCCCGGCAGACTGCGGGCGTGCTGCTGCCGGCCTCCGACACGGCGCTGCAGGCGGTGCGCCTGCGCTGCCGCCAGATGGTGGCCAAGCGCGCGCTGCTGTCGGCTGGCGCGTCCGCCTTGCCGATCATGGGTGTCGATATCGCGGTCGATATCCATTTGCTGTCGCGCCTGATCGAAGACATCAATGCGGCCTTCGGCCTGACCCCGCAGCAGATTGAAAAACTCCAGCCCAAGCTGCGGATAGCCACCTACAGCACCATCGTCGGCCTCGGCAGCACGCTGGTGGGCAGGGTGGTGACGCGCGAGCTGCTGCTGAAAATCCTGACCCGCAGCGGCGTCAAGGTCGTTTCCAAGAACGCCACCCGGCTGGTGCCCATCGCCGGCCAGATGGTGTCGGCGGCGATCGGCTTTTCCGCGTTCCGGGCGATCGGCAACAAGCATATCGAAGCTTGCGTCCAAGTGGCTGAACAGATGTTGAAAATGCAAGACGCGGGGAAGTGAGTTGCCTGCCTGGCATCTGGCTTGTTTGCAGTGCTTGCGGCGCGGCCGGCGCATCCTTCTCCGCCATCCCCTGCTGCAATGATAGAATGCGGGTCGTTTGCGTTGCGGAACACTGAAAACAGCTGCTTTCGCGCGACTTTACCGCACTTCTACACGCCAGCCCGGCCCGCAATGTCTTTATCGCGTTGAGCGGCCGGCTCTTTGATGTAGAGTGTGGCAACACACTTCACCACGATAGAGTTCCCTATGTTGAGTTACCGCCATGCCTTCCATGCGGGCAATCATGCCGATGTGCTGAAGCACTTGGTCACCATCCAGTTGTTGCGTTATCTGGGCCAGAAGGATACTTCCTACATGGTCATCGATACCCACGCCGGCGCCGGCGTGTATGCGCTGGACGACGGCTACGCCTCGAAAAACGCCGAATACGAGTCCGGCATCAGCCGCCTGTGGGATCGCAAGGACCTGCCGCCGGCCGCGGCCGAGTATGTGGAAATCGTCAGGCAGCTGAACCCGGACGGCAAGCTGCGTTATTACCCCGGCTCGCCGTACTGCGCCGATGCCGTCATGCGCGAGCAGGATCGCCTTCGCCTGTTTGAACTGCATCCGAGCGACGGCAAGATCCTGACCGACAATTTCCGCCGCCTGGACGCCGAGCGCAACCCGCGCGGCAATGGCCGCGGCAAGCGCGTCATGATCCAGCTGGGCGACGGCTTCCTCGGCTTGAAGGCCTTGCTGCCGCCGCCGTCGCGCCGCGGCCTGGTGCTGATCGATCCGCCGTATGAAGTGAAAGAAGATTACCGCCACGTCAAGAACACCATCGAAGATGCGCTCACGCGCTTTTCCACTGGCACTTATGCCGTCTGGTATCCACTGCTGAACCGCATGGAGTCGCGCCAGCTGCCGGACAAGCTGAAGCGCATGAAAGCCAATGGCTGGCTGAACGTCACGCTGACGGTGAAGACGCCGTCGCCGGATGGCTTCGGCCTGCACAGCAGCGGTATGTTCGTGATCAACCCGCCGTGGACGCTGGAGCCGATGCTGAAGGAACTGATGCCCTACCTGGTCAAGGTGATGGGCACCGATTCCGGCGCCGGCTTTACCCTGGAATCAGGGCAGACCAAGGCGGTCGATACCGGCACCCGGCGCGTGTAGTACTCGACAATTCAGATAAGAAAATCCTGAGAATTTCACTTGAAATTCTCAGGATTTTTCTTTTGGGGCTCATTACTTGCAAGTGAAGCCGCAGTTGGCGGAGCACGCATGGACTGCCGCAGTCCTCCTGGTTTCCGCATGACGCTCATGGCTAAACATGTACCTCACTGGCACGCATGGGCAATGTACGCGTCCCTTGTTCCAGAATACTACGCTCCTCGACCAGTCATATGAGTGCGACCTCGGGCACTGCATTTTTGGCTTGCCGGTCTTTGCTGCCTCATGCGCTCCCTCTGTCACGCTATAGCGTTTGGCTCATTGAAATTCAATGAAGAATGAACTCTGATATTCAATTCAAAATATCTTGCCTAAAGACACATATTTTATTGTTACAAATAAATACACGCTGTTACAATTGCTTGGGGTTAAGACATCGCCAATAAAGCCAGTCAGAGCGATGTATTTGATGCAGAGCCAGCATAACAATTTGTGTAAGAAAGATAATGATAATGAAAAAAGTGTTCTTCTCTTTATTGATGACGTTATTTCTCACCGCATGTGGTGGAGGCGGTGGAGATGGCGGCAATTCCTCGCCAGGACCTGCTTCGAATAACGGCGGCGCAGCACCCGCAGCTGCGGCGCTGACCTTCACGCCATCCACGATAACCCAGACTCTTACTGGAGGGGTGTCGAGCAAGATCAGTCTTGCCGCCACAGTCAACAAGCCATCCGATTTCAATGGGGCATCAGCCGTTTATGCCTATTTTGTTGACGATATAGGAGTGTTGTTGCCGAATACGCAAATATCGCAAAATTCGACGACCCAATACAGCGTTGCACTCTATACGTCCCCGACCTTGTCCGTAGGGAGTCATCAAGGAAATCTCACGGTTAAGCTCTGTCGCGACAGTAACTGCGCCAGTCAATTCCCAGGGTCGCCCATGCTGCTGCCTTATAGTTTCCAGGTTAACGCGCCCGCAGTCTTGCCGACCTTTGGCGCAAACGCGAGTGTAGCGCTCACCACAGACATGTATCTAGGCGCTGCCGCGCCCGCTCAAGCCACTATCACGGTCTATGGAGAAGGAAGAACCTGGACCGCGACAGCGGATGTCCCTTGGTTAAAACTAAGTAATGGGACGGGGGCAGGGAAAGCGAGTTTGACACTTGATTACCTTCCTTCGAAGCTGCAAGTCGGGATCTACACAGGTTTAATCACGATCAAATCAAACGATGGCCAGAGTGTCGGTCTGCCAGTCACGCTTACCGTCAAACCTGCCTCAGATAAGATATTGGCTTCGGAAGCCGGTGTGGCATTGACTGTAACCCCCACCTGGTCGCGTCTGACCCGGACCTTGCAGATCAATGACAGTTCGGGGGCTATCGGCAACTGGAGCGCCAGTTCGGATCAAGCTTGGTTAAGTACCGCAAAGAGCGGGAACAGTCTTACGCTTAGCGCAAATCCAGCCAGCCTGCCTTCGAATGCCATCAGCTATGCGACGGTTACCCTGCGTTCCACGAATCCTTCGATAAGCGCACCGGAGCCGATTAAAGTGGCCTTGTGGAATGGCGCCACAACGCCAACCGCCATTACGCGGATAAATCAAGTCTATACAAATATCGCTGCCGACCCGATTCGCCCGCTGATTTATGTCCATAACGGTGGCTCTGCCATTGATGTCTACAATGTTTATACATCGCAAAAGACTGCTACTCTCACTGGACTCGGCGCCACCCTTGGCAATATGACTATCAGTCCAAACGGCGATAAATTGTATGCCTTGGACATGGCTACGAGCAGTCTGGTTGCCATTGATTTGGCTACTGCAGCCAAAATCAATACGTGGAACTTGAGCTCCGCATTGACAAACGCGACGCGCATAAAAGCAATCCGGCCGAATGGCGTGGAAATCATCATCACCAACATCGGCAGCGCGTACCTGGCGTCAAATGGCAAATTCATCACGAACACCGGTATCAACGTCGGGGATTTGACGGCAACCGCTGACGGCAAAAAAATCTATGCTCAGAACGAAGGTATCAGCCCGTCTACAACCTGGGCTTATAGCGTCGACTACTCTGACTTGAATGGCGGTACCTTGAATGTCTCGCCATTGGCGCCGGCTACAGGAGTCACCGGCATATCCAGTGGCGGAGTGATGTCCAATGGCGCAGACATCGCTGTCAGCGCCGACGGCAGCCGGGTGTACACAGCCAATGGCGCCCCTTATCGATGCAGCTCGCTTTCTCCGGTCAACTTGAGTTTCATCAGCGCCCTTCCTGGTGGAGATGCATATCCCAACAACGTCAAAGTTGCTAGCGACGGCCGAGTTTTTTGCGGTATCTCTGGCTGGTACAGCTCATCCGATGTATGGGTGCATGGCGCTGACGGCACTTTAATACGTGGTTTTAAATTCGCCGGCTATGCAAAAAATCTGCTCGACCGTCAAATGGCTGTGTCTGGAGATGGCTTGATGCTAATAGGCCTCACCAACGATCCCCTGCTGGCTATTGTGCCCGTTGGCCCATAAACCACATTTGAATAAGTTGTAGTGTGAAAAACGGCATACATGCAATATGTATGCCGTTTTTTTATTGGATTTTTTTCGAGCAGTTGAAAACGAACGACCCCGGCGCTCTGCCTGGGTTACACCTTTTGCCAACAAGGCGAGAATCCGCTGGAGGTATCTATCATGATTCCAAGCAGATGCTACTGTCGCGTGCAAGGCTGGCCGATGGCTCAGATTTCCGGCATGAACTTCAATGCCGCGCCATTCATGCAATAACGCAGGCCGGTAGGTTTCGGGCCGTCGTCGAAGACATGGCCGAGGTGGCCGCCGCAGCGGCGGCAGTGCACTTCGGTGCGGCTCATGCCGAGCGTGCTGTCGATGCGGGTGGCGACGGCGTTCGGCAGCGGCTGCCAGAAACTGGGCCAGCCGGTGCCGCTGTCGAACTTGGTCTTGGAAGAGTAGAGCGCCAGCTCGCAGCCGGCGCAAGAATAGGTGCCTGCGTGTTTTTCATGGTCCAGCGGACTGGAAAACGGCCGCTCGGTCGCTTCCTGCCGCAAAATCGCATACTGGGTCGGGTTCAGGCGCTGCTTCCATTCGGCGTCGGTATGCATGATTTCATACTTTTCCAGCGCGCTGGCGCGCCAGCCCAGCGTCGCCAGCACACTCCCCAGCAGCAGGCCGCCGGTCCTGAACATCACGGTGCGTCGGGTTGGCATGGCAATCTCTCCTTATCTCATCGATGGCCGGCGCAGGCCGTTCTTGCGCTGTGCGTATGCAGCCTGCAGTTTTGTATTGTGTGATTCCGTGTAATCAATATACGAAGAAATCCGGCGCACGGATGCAAACAGCTGTGTTCTCGCCAGTTTGCGCCGAATTGCGCCAGTCTGCTGGCCGCAGGCGTCCCTGTAGGACAAGCAGAGGCAAATCCCTAAAAAATGTTTCCTTGCGGTAAATTTATGGGGGTTTGCAGCATTCTCCTGTTGTCAATGCCCGTCAGCCATATAGGTGTATTACGCAGTTTTTAAGTATCGGCTGGAAATTGGACGGATAATGCGGATCCTGTTTTAATCACGCCCGGATTTCCAGACGCAAAGTGCGGGTGCGTTATCTATTTAATATGGCGTCGACACAATAATGACAACTACGAAAAGAACCTATCCAGCGGCCGGAGGCCGGGTAGCGCTGCAGACTAAAAGAAAATTGCTGATTACTCTGATTGCAGCAGCGACCGCCGGCATGGCGCATGCGCAAAGCGATCCTGAACAAAATGGCAGGCCGGCTAGCGGTGCCGGGCAGGGCGCCCAGCCGCAGAATGAAACCACATTGCCGACCGTGACGGTGACCGGCGCCGGTCCCGCCGCCGACAGCTATCGCAAGACCTCGGCCTCGGTCGCCAGCTTTGGCGCCGCCTCGCTGCTCGATACGCCAGCCTCGGTGTCCGTGGTCACGCGCACCCAGCTGGATGATCAGCAGGCGCGCTTGCTGAGCGACGTCGTGCGCAACGACGCTGCCGTCGGCGACAATTACACGCCGGTCGGCTACTACGAAAATTTCAGCATCCGCGGTTTTCCGCTGGACCTGGCGACGAGCTTGCAAATCAACGGCATGAGCATCGCCGGCGAGCAGAATGTAGCGTTGGAAAACAAGGAAAGCGTCGAGATCCTGAAAGGCCTGGCTGGCCTGCAAAGCGGCATGACGCCGCCCGGCGGCCTGATCAACTATGTCACCAAGCGGCCGGCCGATGTGCGTTCGATTACGCTGGAAACAGATTCGCGCGGCTCGCGCTATCTGGCTACCGACATCGGCACCCTGTTCGGCGCGCAAAAGCAGTTTGGCCTGCGCATCAATGCGGCTCATGAGAGCCTGCATTCCTATGTTAATAACGCCGACGGTGAGCGCAATTTCGCCTCGCTGGCCGCCGACTGGGTGATCAGTCCGCAGGCGCGCCTGCAGTTCGACGCCGAGTACCAGCACCGCGAGCAGCGTTCCGCGCCGGGCTACCAGCTGCTCGGCGGCGCCGTCGTCCCTGGCAATGTGTCGCCCGCGACCTTGCTGGGGGTGCAGCCGTGGGCCAAGCCGGTGACGATCAATTCCGTTAATCTGAACCTGCGCCTGGATCTCGATCTGGCGCCTGACTGGCACGCCTATCTGGCAGGCAGCCGCAGCCGCGTGGTGATCGACGATAATTCTGCCTTTCCCTATGGCTGCGGCTATGGCGCGACATGCGGCGCGGGCGGCACGCCGGCCCGTTATTTCAGCGCCAACGGCGATTTCGATATATACGATTACCGCTTCCCGGACGACACCCGCCGCAACGACCAGCTGCAGGCGGTGCTGCAAGGCAAACTCGATACCGGCAAGATCCGCCACGACCTGACTCTGGGGGCGAGCATGTTCCGCCGTACGGTGTCGCAGAGCGATGGCGTCAACGAGTATGTCGGCAGCGATAATATCTATAACCCGAATCCTATCGTCTACGCGCCTTCGCCGTTGTCGCCGGATGCCTCTTATCTGCGGCTCGACAGCCGGCAAAAAGCACTGTTTGCAGTCGACCGCATCAGCCTGACGCCGCAATGGCAGGTGATCGCCGGCGGCCGCCAGGTGTGGCTGAACGAACGGGCGCTGGACATCACTGGCGCCGCGACCCGCACCACTGAGAAGTCCTTGCTGCTGCCGCAAGTCGCGCTGGTCTACAAACCGCAGGCCGATCTCTCGCTCTACACCAGCTATAGCAAAGGCTTGAGCATGGGCGGCCAGGCGCCGTTCTGGGCCGAGAATGCCTATGCTTTCCTGGCGCCGACCGTGTCGCGCCAGCTTGAAGCCGGCGTCAAGTACGACTGGCGCGACCAGCTCAGCCTGAGCGCGGCGCTGTTCCAGATGAGCAAGCCGTACGAGTATCCGAAGCCGGACGAGAATGGCTATACCTACACCCAGCAAGGTACCGAAACACATAGAGGATTAGAGCTGAGCGCGGCCGGCCAGGTCAGCAAGCAGTTGCGGCTGACGGCCAGCCTGGCCCTGATCCAAGCGCGCGCCGAAGATACCGGCACGCCTGCCTACGACGGCCACCAGGCCATCAATGTGCCGCGCCTGCGCGCCGCCCTGTATGCGTCTTATGCGCTGCCGCAGGTCACCGGCCTGACCCTGCTCGGCGGCTGGCAGTACAGCGCCAGCAAGGTGGCGACGCGTGAAGGCGACGTCAATGT
This sequence comes from Collimonas sp. PA-H2, assembly GCF_002564105.1. Lineage (NCBI taxonomy): Bacteria > Pseudomonadati > Pseudomonadota > Betaproteobacteria > Burkholderiales > Oxalobacteraceae > Collimonas > Collimonas sp. PA-H2. The sequence goes on along the minus strand of NZ_PDBX01000002.1, from coordinate 371,231 downwards.
CCCGGCTTATAGTTTGTTCGATGCCGGTCTGCGCTATAAAACCATCCTGGCGGGGCATCCGACGGTGCTGCGCCTGAGCGTGGATAATCTGTTCGATAAGCGTTACTGGAAAGATGTCGGCGAATATTTCGGCGACAGCTACCTGCATCTGGGGGCGCCGCGCACCGCGCGGCTGTCAGTCCAGTACGATTTTTAAGGGCGGGATGGAAGCGGCATGAAGGATGCAAAACCAGACGACGCCAGCGGCCTGCCAGCAGTGCTGAGCCACGGCATGGGCATGGACGTGGTGCAGCCCAGCTGGCCGTCATTGACGCTGGATGAAGTCGCGCGCCTGCTGCGTCACTACCCGCTGGCGGGCGTAGTGACGCGGCTCGACTGGCATAGCCCGCGGCCCTTTTCCAGCGCCTGCGTGGCGGCGACGGACTCGGGCCCGTTGTTCATCAAGCGCCTGCTGCGTGCCATCCGCACGGTTGACGAGCTGATGGACGAGCATCGTTTCATGGCTCATCTGCGGGGCAATGGACTGGCGGTCAGCGAAGTGCTGAGCACCGGCGACGGCAATACGGCCTATGCCGACGGCGACTGGACTTACGAAGTGCAGCGCGTCGGCCAGGGCGTCGACCGCTACCGCGACGCCACCTCATGGACGCCTTTCCTGAGTTGCGCCGACGCCGCCGCTGCCGGCCGCGAACTGGCCTTGCTGCACCTGGCCGCCCGCGGCCATGATGCGCCGGCGCGCAGCACCAGGCTGCTGTCCTCCGGCTTTACCTTGTTGCATGCAGAGCAGCCGCAAGCAGTGCTGGAGCGCATCCAGCTTTATATCCAGCAGCGCCCGGCATTGAGCGACTATCTGGCGCCGCGCGACTGGCGCGCCGACGTGACGCGGGTGCTGCTGCCGTTCCACGCCCGCCTCAGTCCCTTGCTGCATGGCTTGGCGCCGTTGTGGACGCATAACGACTGGCACGCTTCCAATCTGCTGTGGCAGGCCGCGCCGGCGCCGGCTGCTGTCAAGACAGTGCTGGATTTCGGCCTGGCCGACCGCACTTGCGCGGTCTACGACCTGGCCAACGCGATTGAACGCAACCTGATCGAATGGCTGGCCTTGCCCCTGGCCAGCGGCAGCCAGCGCCATCTGGTGCATATCGATCAGCTGGACGCCATGCTGGACGCCTATGAAAGCGTGACGCCCTTGTCGGCGCTGGAAGCGGCGGCATTGCCGGCCATGCTGCCCTTGGTGCATATCGAGTTCGCGCTATCCGAGCTGGCGTATTTTCATGGCGTGCAGCACTCCACTGAAAATGCGGCGCTGGCCTACGATACTTATTTTCTCGGCCATGCGGCATGGTTCAACAGCGATGCCGGCCGCTATCTGCTCGACCATCTGCAGCGTCGCTGCGAACGTAAAACCGATACACAGGAGTCTTGATGTCAGGTCTGGAAATCGTTGCAGTCATAGTGAGCGCCCTGGCGGTCTGGCTGACTGCGCGCCGTCATTTGTGGTGCTGGCCGATAGGCCTGGTATCGGTGCTGCTGTATGCGCGCATATTCCTGGTGGCGAAACTGTATTCGGACTTGCTGCTGCAACTGATCTTTGCCGTCATGCAGCTGTACGGCTGGTGGCAATGGAGAAGCGGGACGTCGGACCAGGATAGTCAGCATATCCAGCCGCAGCGCCTGCCGAAGCGGGGTTTGCTGACCGGCCTGCTGGCCGGCGCCGCGGGCAGCGTAGTGCTGGGTTATGTCATGGCCAGCTTCACCGACGCCCACATTCCATGGCTGGATTCGGCGCTGACCAGCTTCAGCCTGGTGGCCCAGTTCTGGATGGCGCGCAAATATGTCGCCAACTGGTGGCTGTGGATTGCGGTCGACATTATCTACGTCGGCGTGTACATCTATAAAGACCTGAACCTGACCGCAGGCTTGTACGCGGGATTCATCGTGCTGGCGCTTGTCGGCTTGCGCAATTGGCGGCGGCAGTTGCCCGGGAATCACCCGCCGGCGGCCGCTGCAGCGCTGTAGGGTGGGCACTCCGTGCCCACGCAGCGCTGCGGACATTCGTGTCCCGGGCTTCGCGCCCCCCGCTACGTACGCGTGGGCACGGAGTGCCCACCCTACAACAGCAAAGCGCAAATAATAATTGCGGCTTGGCAGCGCCATCTACGCTGCTGGTACACCCAGATTCTGCGCCAAGGCCAGCGGCGACAGGTGCGCCAGGTGACGTCCATCGGAATGATTTTCAGCGAAGCCGAGAGCGGCCCGGCCAGCGGCAAATTCAACTCACAAGCCTCGGCCAGCTCCACATAAGGGCCGCAGGGGCCGGAGCGCGTCAGCTACCCACTCAGACAGCTTGATGCTGGCCAGCACTTCCTTCATTCCACATGCGAGATGCCGTAGCCGACGCTACGCAAGGCTTATACCTGCGCCAGCGAACCGACATCTGCGCCAGCCTCTCGGATGTGAGCGATAGTACAGTACCGGCAACTGGCATCTTCCTGAGCGCCTCGCTGTCGAGCATGGCGGCGACGGCTGCCAGAAACAACGGCGGGTTGCCGCAAAACGTGAGGAAACCGCAAACGCTACGACGCGCGAGTGTAAAGATTCGTAAAGAATTGTTGCAATCCCACGACAAACACCATGTTTCCTGCGGACATTTTAAGAATTTCCTTAGTTCAATTTAGTTGCCCTTCAGACTGATGGCGCTTTGCCGCATGGGCCGCAAAAGCAAGCCAGGAGCGGGTTTCTTACATTTAGTTGATTGTCATTAATGATTATATTTTTACCAATAATCAATATTTAGGCCATCTTTTATTTCCGCCCAATAATAAGTGTTTGTTAGTAATTGTTAAACATTGTCAGTAATGACATTTTGTGAATTTTTGCCCCTACAATTTGTTTCGCCGTGTTGGCAATTCATTAATTTGAATCGAACATCTACTTTTATATCTGAGGGTAAAAATGAAACAAATGACTATCGCTAAGTTGGTTGCAGTTGCTGCTGCAGGTCTGTTGTCCCAAGCGGCCTTCGCTGACGGCGGCACCGTGAATTTCAACGGCCAGATCGTTGACTCGCCTTGCTCGATCGATCCTTCCAGCCAAAACATCACTGTTCCTATGGGCACAGTGTCGCGCGCAGTATTGAACGGCGCCGCCGGCAAGAAGGCAACGCCATCGAAGTTTCAGATCCTGTTGACCAACTGCGGCGCAACCGCCAAAGGCGCAACCGTGACTTTCACCGGCACAACCGATGCTAACGTCACCGACGATCTGGCTCTGGCTAACGCTGGCCAGGTTGGCGTTACTACAGCAACTGGCGTGGCGATCGAGCTGGGCGACTCCGCCGGCACCAAGATCCCTGTCGGTTCGGCATCGGGCACTTACGTTCTGGGTCTGGGCAACAATCCTCTGAACTTCCAGGCTACCTACGTTTCGACTGGTCCTGCAGTCACCGTTGGTCCAGCTAACTCCACTGCACAGTTCGTCGTTACTTACCTGTAATCAGCGCGCTTCGCAAAAATCCTGAAACGGCATTACCTCGTTGCGCCGCTTGCGGCGGGACGGGCAGCCTGGTGCTTGCTGCGGCCAGGTTTTAAGGATGGGCTGGCAAGCCGCAACGGTAGCGGCAAGCCGGCCATCATTTTCCAGCGATACCCATGCATCAATTTGTGAGCACGCGATAGCGGCCTGTGCTTGCTTAGAAATTTGTGCATAGGACATTTGACAGACGAGGTTTTCCATGTTGAACAAACGAATCATCACTTCCGCCATCCTCGGCAGCGTGCTGATGATGAGCGCGCTGGCGGCAAACGCCAGCGTCATGCTTGGCGGCACCCGCGTGATCCTGGGCGAAAAAGACCGGCAAGCGTCGATTCCGCTGAAGAACACCGGTACCTCGCCGTACGTGGTGCAAACCTGGGTCGATGCCGGCGAAGGCAAGAACAAGGCGCCGCTGCTGGTGACGCCGCCTTTGTCGCGGCTCGATCCCGGCGCCGAAAACATCTTGCGCATCGTCCGCATTTCCGGCGATCTGCCGAGCGACCGCGAAACGGTGTTCTGGCTCAACGTCAAGGAAATCCCGGAAAAATCGGATCAACCGAACGTGCTGCAGGTCGCCGTGCGCACCCGCATCAAGATTTTCTACCGGCCGGCGGGCCTGGCCGGCAAGCCGGATGAAGCGCGCAACCTGGTGACGCTGTCGGTGGTGCCTGGCCAAGACGGCAAGGGCGCCGCGTTGCGGGTCAACAATCCGAGCGCCTACAACCTGACCTTCACCGGTTTCAAAATCAACGGCAACAAGGAACAGACCAAGGCCGGCATGGTGCTGCCTTTCGGCGCCAGCGATTTCCCGCTGACCGCGATCAGCACGCCGCAGCCGATCGACGTCAGCTACACCACCATCAATGACTACGGCGGCGAAACGCCGGAGGTCGTGACCAAGGTGGCGGTCGGCGCCGCAGCCGCAGCGCAGCCCGCTGCGCCGGCTGCGACAACGACTTCAGTTGAGCCTGCAGGCAAGTAACACCGTCGTCATCTCCCAGGTAGCAAGCACCAGATCCTGTCAGGGCAAGTCAGTCTGCCGCGCAAGGCAGAAACAAAGGAAGGGAAAGCTGTGATCAGATTGTCGCATCAACGCAAACCGGTACGCCTGGCGCTGTCAGCGATCACGCTGGCCGTGCTGTCGCAGCTGGCTCAGGCGCAAGGCCAGGGCGGCTCGGTATTCAACGAGCAGTTCCTGGATATCGGCGGCGAACAAAGCCGCGCCGACTTGTCGCTGTTCGCGTTCGGCAACCGGGTCATGCCCGGCAGCTACCTGGTGGATGTCAGCCTCAACGAAAGTAGCGTCGGCCAGAGTCAGGTAGTGTTCAGCGACCAGGGCGAGGGCAAGAATGCCCAGGCTTGCATCACCCGCGCCATGCTGGAAGGCTGGGGCGTCAAGGTGGAAGTGTTTCCGGTCCTGATGGCGGCCGGCGACCAATGCGTCGACCTGGCGCAGGCAATCCCTGGTTCCAGCGTTTCCTACGACGGCGAGAAACTGCGCCTGACCCTGAGCATCCCGCAAGCTGCCATGAAGCGCCAGGCGCGCGGCGCCATCAGTCCTGACAAATGGGACAAGGGCATCAATGTCGCCATGCTGGACTACCAGATTTCAGCGGCGCGCTATGACGGCGGCAATAATGCCGCCAGCACTATGAACAGCAGCATTACCGAATTCAACGCCAACCCCAGCGCCACCACGCAAGCCCGCAACACCCTGTATGCAGGCCTGCGCGGCGGCTTCAACCTGGGAGACTGGCGTTTCCGCAATTTTTCGACCTATAACCGCGGCGTCGACGGCGAAGGCCATTGGCAGTCGGTGACCTCCTACCTGCAGCGCGATATCGCCTCGCTCGGCGGGCAATTGACGATCGGCGATAGCACTACCCCTGGTAATTTCTTCGACGCTTTCCAGTTCCGCGGCGTGCAGCTGTCGTCCGACGACGGCATGCTGCCCGACAGCCAGCAGGGCTATGCGCCGACCATCCGCGGCGTGGCGCAGACCAACGCGCGCGTGACGGTGCGGCAGAACGGCTTCGTGGTGTACAGCACCTATGTCGCGCCTGGTCCGTTTGTACTGGACGACTTGTATCCGACCTCTACCAGCGGCGACCTGGAAGTGACGATTACCGAAGCCGACGGCCGTGAAACCAAGTTCCGCCAGGCCTTTTCGGCAGTGCCGACCTTGCTGCGCGAAGGCGTCTGGCGCTACAGCGTGACCGGCGGCCAGTACCGCAACGGCTATTCCACCATCAACGCCGGCTCCAGCAACGCCAAGCCGAATTTCGTGCAAGGCACGGTGGCGCGCGGCCTGGGCAAAGAATATTCGGTGTACGGCGGTGTGATCGGCTCCGATATCTATCAGTCGGCATTGTTCGGGGTCGGCAAGAACCTGCGCGATTTCGGCGCGATTTCCGCCGACGTCTCGCAAGCGCATACCAAGGGACCGTTCAACCAGAACTATGACGGCCAGTCGTTGCGCTTCCTGTACGCCAAATCCTTCGAGAACTACGGCACCAGCGTGCGCATGGCCGGCTACCGCTATTCCACCGGCGGCTTCCGCACCTTCCAGGAAGCGGCGCAGATGCAGGATCTGCAGAACGGCCAGGTACTCAACAACCGGCGCAACCAGGTGCGGCTGGAACTGGCGCAGCAGCTGGGCAGCAAGGGTGGCACCGCCTACGCCTCGATCCAGCAGCAAAGCTACTGGGGCACCGATCAGAAAGACCGCCTGATGCAGGTCGGCTACTCGAATTTTTACAAGCAGTTCAGCTACAGTATTTTCTATAACTACAGCACCAATCTGAACGGCCCATCGAACCGCCAGCTGATGGCGACCCTGTCGATCCCGCTCGGCGACAGCCGCTCCTATGCGCGCTACACCGTGGCCAAGGGCAACAACGGCGAGGTGACGCAGCAAGCCAGCGTCTACGGTTCGGCGCTGGATGATGGCCGCCTGACTTACAACGTCACGGCCGCTCACTCGAATCAGAACGACAACAGCGGCAGCGCCTCCGCCAGTTACCTGTCGCAATACGGCCGCGTCGACTTCGGCCGCGCGCAAGGCTCCGGCTACGGCCAGACCACGCTCGGCATGGCCGGCGGCCTGGTGGCGCATGGCGGCGGCGTTACCTTGTCGCAGCCTCTGGGCGAAACCATGGCGCTGGTGGAAGCGCCGGACGCCGCCAACGTCGGCTTTGAAGTCTATCCGGGTGTGCGTACCGACAGCCGCGGCAATGCGGTGCTGGCGAATTTGAGCCCGTACCGGGTCAACCGGCTGGCGGTGCGCACCGAAGACCTGGGCGACAACGTCGAAGTCAAGAATGCAGCGCTGGATGTGGTGCCGACCCGTGGCGCCGTGGTGCTGGCGAAATTCGAAACTTCGATCGGCTTGCGCATCATGCTGAACCTGAGCGACAAGAGCGGCAAGCCGCTGCCGTTCGGGGCCAAGGTCGAGAACGAACAAGGGCAGGATATGGGGATCGTCGGCAGCGAAGGCCAGACCTTCATCACCGGCGCCAGGGAAAGCGGCGTGCTGAACGTCAAGTGGGGGCAGGGCGCGGCGGAACAGTGCAGCGTCAAATACCACGTCCCGGCGGATAAAAATCCGGCGCCGATCCGTGAATTGAACGGGCAATGCGAATGATCATGAAATCACTACGGGAAAAGATCGCCGGTGGAAGGTGCAGCCTGGCATTGATGGCGCTTGCGGCGGCTGCCTTGTTGAGCGCGGCCAGCGCGCAGGCGGCATGCGTGCGGCCGACCGGCGCTACCGAAAAAATCATACAGATGGATATGGGCACGGTGGTTATTCCAAACAGCGCCGCCATCGGCGCCGTTTTTGCCACCAAGAGCTTTACCATCCCGATTGCCGGCGCATCGGAAACGTCCTGGATCTGCACCGGCGGCGGCTATGTAACGGGCAGCATATTGCAAGGTTCGCCGGTACCCGGCATGCCGAATGTTTACACCACGGCCGTGACCGGCGTGGGAATCAGGCTGTCGCGCCAGATTACCGGCATAGGGCAGACTTATTATCCCCACGTCATCAATATCACCAGCGGCACCGCGGTATTTCTGAGCCCATCGTATTTTACGGTCGAGTTGATCAAGACCGCGACCAAGACCGGTAACGGCCCGCTGGCTGCCGGCACTTACACCACCTACGTCGGCAATGGCGACAACAAATCCGCCATCACCTCTATCCTGTCCGGCAACGGCATCACCATCATCACGCCCTCATGCACGGTCGATACCGGCTCGCAGAACGTGGTGGTGAATTTCGGCTCGATTTCCAGAGGCAGTTTCAAAGGCGTCGGTTCGACTGCCGGAGCCCGTCCCTTCAATATCAAGCTGAATTGCCAGCGCGGCGAGAATGCACAGAACACTATCCTGCTGAACATGCAGGCTACGGCAGATCTATCGAAGAGTCCCGGAGTTACACAGTTGACGCAAGGGACAGGCGTGGCGACCGGGGTCGGCATCCAGATTCTGGACAAGAACAGCAACCCGGTGGTGTTCGGCACCGCGGCGACGGTCGGTCTATCCGCCGACATCCAATACGTGGTGCCGTTCACGGCGCGCTACTACCAGACCGCGCCCAATATCACCACCGGACCGGCCAACGGCACCGCGACTTTCACGATTGAATATCAATAGCCAGCTGCCTGCCGGCACGGTTCAGGCCGTTGACCCGGCCTGAAGCCCGGCAAACGAGGAGTGGCATGAAGAGAACGCAAGCAACTACAGACAAGATCAACGGCGCTCTGGCATGGCTGGCAGTGCTGGGACTATTGGCGCTGCTATCCATATTTTTTGTGGGCAATGCGCAGGCCGCTTGCGTGAGGCCGGCCGGCGCTACCGAGAAAATCATCCAGATGGATATGGGCACGGTGGTGATTCCGAACAGCGCCGCCATCGGCGCGGTATTCGCCACCAAGAGCTTTCCGATTCCGATTTCGGGGGCTTCTGAAACGGCCTGGAACTGCAACGGCGGCGGCACGGCGACCGGCAGCATGTTGCAAGGAACGGCAGTGCCGGGCATGCCGAATGTCTACACGACAGCCGTTACCGGCGTAGGCATCCGCCTGTCGCGTCAGATTACCGGGATCGGCCAGACTTTTTACCCGCATGTGCTGAGCTGGTCGGTTTCCACCACGGTGGCTTTTTATAGCCCGTCTTATTTCACGGTCGAACTGGTCAAGATCGCCACCAAGACCGGCAACGGTCCGCTGGCTGCCGGCACTTACACCACCTACGTCGGCAATGGCGACGGCAAATCCGCCATCACCTCTATCCTGTCCGGCAATGGCATCACCATCATCACGCCCTCATGCACGGTCGATACCGGCTCGCAGAACGTGGTGGTGAATTTCGGCTCGATTTCCAGGGGCAGTTTCAAAGGCGTCGGTTCGACTGCCGGAGCCCGTCCCTTCAATATCAAGCTGAATTGCCAGCGCGGCGAGAATGCACAGAACACTATCCTGCTGAACATGCAGGCTACGGCAGATCTATCGAAGAGTCCCGGAGTTACACAGTTGACGCAAGGGACAGGCGTGGCGACCGGGGTCGGCATCCAGATTCTGGACAAGAACAGCAACCCGGTGGTGTTCGGCACCGCGGCGACGGTCGGTCCATCCGCCGACATCCAATACGTGGTGCCGTTCACGGCGCGCTACTACCAGACCGCGCCCAATATCACCACCGGACCGGCCAACGGCACCGCGACTTTCACGATTGAATACCAATGACGGCAAGCGTCGCCGCCAAGACAGGTCCTAGGATTTGGCCAATGCCGCGCGCTGCTGCAGCAAACTCAGCCAGCGTTCGCCGCACTCGGCATCGCTGATGCAGAGTGCGTAGTCGGTGACGGTGCGGGCGGCGCGCTCCAATAGCTGGATATCGGCCTCATGCTGGCGCGCCACGTGCGGGTCTTCCAGGAACAGCACGCGCCGGCATTGCTGGCGCTCGAGGATCAGTTCGGCGATCTGGGCGTCGCCGCCGAGCGGGCCGCTGAGAAAGGGCTTGACCCAGTTGCGGCCGGCTTCCTCTCCCTTGATTTTCTGCGCCAGCTTGTTGAGCAGGCTGCCGGTGGTGCCGGTGGCGCAGCGGAAAGCAAACTGGTCGAGCAGGGCGAAATGGCGTTCCGCGATATCCAGCATGCGTTCTTTCATGGCATCGTGGGCGATCAGGGCAATGCCTTCCTGTCCCAGGTCGAAAGTCGGGTCGAGCAGCGGATTCGGCGCGGCGCCGGCCGCCACCGCTTCCAGTTCCAGCCATTCAAGCGCACCGGCCAGGGTCGACAGGAATGGCTTGCCATGGATCACGCATTGCCGTTTCAAGGCCACCGCTTCCGGAAAAGTCGAGGACGGATCGACCGGATCCATCAGGTAGATCACTGCATCCAGGGTGCGCGCCGGATCGGCATCCACCACCCGCGACACCAGCTTCATCAGGCCGCCATGGCGGCCGTAGGGAAAGCGTTCGATGTGTGGATAGTCTGGCAACAGGCCCAGTTGCTGCATGGCGTCCAGGGTGCGTCCCACCACGATCAGCTGCGGCTGCAACTGCTGTTCGATGATCTTGCGGCTGCCGTTGAGCAGCTGCGCCAGCGCCGATTCCTGGCCGTGCTGATGGCTGCGGCTGGTGGCAAGGCCAATCCGGAACGGGGTGACGGAATCTGAGCGGGCAGGGCGGGAGGAATTGGCAGGCATAGGGCAGGATAGTGAGTCAGCACGGGCAACATTGCACCGGCCTGACTTTACCATACCGCCATGGTGGGCAAGCCCCCAGTTTTAGGCAAAATCGTCAGCCGGCGCGCAATTGGAACTACAATGTCTGCTATGAACAAGGCATTTGTTAAAGAATCAGAAGGCGACGACGACGATCTGGAATTCGGATTGCCGCCGATCCCGCCTGGCACAAAAAACTACATGACGCCGGCCGGTTATCAGCGCATGAAAGACGAGCTGTTGCACCTGATCGACGTCGACCGGCCGGAGGTGGTGCGTATCGTTTCCTGGGCCGCCTCCAACGGCGACCGTTCGGAAAACGGCGATTATATTTATGGCAAGCGCCGGCTGCGCGAAATCGACCGCCGCATCCGTTTTCTTACCAAGCGGCTCGATCTGGCGGAAGTGGTGGACCCCAGCGTCCATCATGGCCGGGACCAGGTCTTCTTCGGCGCCACGGTGACTTACCAGAATTCCGCCGGCGAGGAACACACTGTGACCATTGTCGGCATCGACGAGCTGGACCCCCTGCATGGAAAAATCAGTTGGATTTCACCGGTCGCGCGCGCTCTAACCAAGGCGCACGAAGGTGAAACGGTGACCTTCATGACCCCGGCCGGGCTGGATGAGCTGGAAATACTGGCGGTCAGCTACCCGCAACCGTAGGGTGGGCACCCCGTGCCCACCTTACCGTTTCTGATACTGCTGGCTGCCGAACAGGATATCCCGCGCCTTGTCATCCGTCAGCGGCTTGCGGTGCGACGCTAGCACCTCGACACCGCGCTTGACCGCCGGCCGCTCGCTGATGGTGTCGAACCAGGCTTGCAGGTGCGGATAGTCGCTCAATTCGATGCCCTGGTTTTTCCATGAACGTATCCACGGGAAGGTAGCGATGTCGGCGATAGTGTATTCATTGCCGGCCAGGTACGGGTGCTGCGACAGTTGCTTGTCGATCACGCCATAGATGCGTTTGGCTTCGTTGCTGTAGCGGTTGATGGCGTATTCGATCTTTTCCGGCGCGTAGATGCGAAAATGGTGGGTCTGGCCCAGCATCGGCCCGACGGCGCCCATCTGGAACATCAGCCATTGCAGGGTATTGAATTTCTCGCGCTCGGTATTGCCGAGGAACTTGCCGCTCTTGCCGGCCAGGTAGACCAGGATCGCGCCCGATTCAAACAATGAAATCGGTTTGCTGTCCGGACCGTCGGCGTCGACGATGGCGGGAATCTTGTTGTTGGGCGAAATCGACAGGAAATCCGGCTTGAACTGGTCGCCGGCGCCGATATCGACGGCGTGCACGCGATACGGCAGGCCTAGCTCTTCCAGCATGATGTGAATCTTGTGCCCGTTCGGCGTGGCCCAGCTATAGACATCGATCATGATTATTCCCTTTTGTTGAAAGTGAGGACTTGTAATGGAAGCAGGTCTTGCTCAGATCTTGGCCAGCCGTTCCAGCGCCAGCTGTAGTGTCTGGTCCTGTTTGGCGAAGCAGAAACGGACGATGCCCGATTCGCGCGGCGACTGGTAGAAAGCCGAGACCGGGATGGCGGCAACGCCGATTTCCGAGGTCAGCCAGATGGCGAAGTCGGCTTCGCTCAGCGATGAAATGGCCGAGTAGTCGACGCAAAGGAAATAGGTGCCGTCCGCCGGCAGCAGCTTGAAACGGGTGTTTTCCAGGCCGGCGCGGAACAGGTCGCGCTTGCGCTGGTAGAAGGCCGGCAGCTCCAGGTAGGGCGCCGGATTCTGCATGTACTGTGCAATCCCGTGCTGTACCGGGGTGTTGACGGTAAAGATATTGTATTGATGGACCTTGCGGAATTCCGCCGACAGCGCCGCCGGCGCCGCCACATAGCCGATTTTCCAGCCGGTGACGTGGTAGGTCTTGCCGAAGCTGGAGACCACGAAGGCGCGCTCGGCCAGTTCCGGGTGGCGGCAGACCGATTCATGGCGGGCGCCGTCGAACACCATGTGTTCATACACTTCGTCGGACAGTATCAGGATGTCGGTGCCGCGCACGATGTCTTTCAGCGCTTCGATGTCGGCCAGGCTCAGCACGCTGCCGGTCGGGTTGTGCGGCGAATTGATCATGATCATGCGGGTGCGTGCGGTAACCGCGGCGGCAATCTGGGCCCAGGGGATGCTGTAGCCATCCGCGCCCACCACCATCTGTACCAGCACCGGCTTGCCGCCCGCCAGTTCGATGGCTGGCACGTAGCTGTCGTAGGCCGGTTCGATCACGATCACTTCGTCGCCGGGATGGACCGCGCACATGATCGCGGTCAGCAGGCCCTGGGTGGCGCCGGCGGTGACCGTGATGTCGCTGGCGGCATCGTAGCGCTGGCCGTAGATGGTTTCTATCTTGCTGGCGATGGCCTGGCGCAGGGCCGGCACGCCGGGCATGGGCGGATACTGGTTGAAACCGCTTTTCATGGCGCCGCTGACGGCGTCCACCAAAGCCGGGTCGCAATCGAAATCCGGGAAGCCCTGGCCCAGGTTGACCGCCGATTTTTCGCTGGCCAGGGTCGACATCACCGTGAAAATGGTGGTGCCGACTCGTGGCAGTTTGGAGCTGAGCTGACGTGCTGCTGCCTTGCTGTTTGAATCTATTGAATCACGTTTCATTTGCTGGCTATCTGGGCTTATGTCTGGATCCCGCATTTTAGCGTTTTGTCGCAGACCGCACAGCGCTGCGCCAAATTGCTGTTCGGGCAATAAAGCGGTCTGATCCTGATTATGAAACGGCTGGCGGCCAGGCCTGCGGCGGGATGATGGCGAACAGCCCGATCTTGGCGGTCTTGCGCGCCAGCTTCAGCAGCGCCTTGTCCTTGGTGATCAGGGTGGTGGCATGGGCGCCCAGCGCCAGTTCCAGGAACTTCTGGTCGTCGCGGTCGGTGCACAGCGGCAGGCGGACGTCGGTGCGCGGCGTCAGCGCTTCCGCCGCCAGGCAGGTGATCAGGGCATCATATTCGGCGTTGAAGCCGGGCCGGGTCTGGTCGGTAATCGGCAAGTGGCTGTAGTGCAAAACCATCTGCCACTCCAGGCGGCAGTCGGCGCGCGTCACAGCTTCCACGGCGCCGCTTTGCAAGGCGCTCATCAAGCCTTGCCAGCGCGGATCGCGGAACACGAACAGATCGAGGCAGACATTGGTGTCGATGACAATGCGCGGCCGTTGCTGCGGTTGCTGTCGTTGCGCGGCGGGCGTCTGGGTTGGTAAATCTGGGTGCATGCGGGTTTCCATCAATCGGTTGCGCGCATTTTACCCTGCGCTCTGCCGTCCTGAAGCGGCTTCCAGCAAATCGGCGAAGGTCTTGGCAAACAAGTGGACGTCGCCGGGCCAGCGGGCCGAGACGTAGTTGCCGTCCGTGACCACAAACGCCGGCCGGCTGTCGCTGCCGCTGTCGCGGAACAGGCCGCTGCTTTTGCGGAAGAAATCCGGCGCCGCCGGGCTGGCGTCGAGGAAGTCGCCGGGCTGCGCCAGGGCGCGGCTCACTTCGGCCTGGACGCTGCGGTAGCCGGCCGCCTCGCCGCTTTGCTCGCCATAGGTGCGGTAATAGGCTGGATCCCAGAAGCGGCCGCAAAATTTCATCAGCTTCCAGGCAGTCCGTTCCAGTTTCCAGGTGAGCGCCGTGGTCTTGAGTCCGTACAGCGTCGATTTTCCAGTATGGGGTGAACGGCTGCGGGCGGCCAGCACGACGCCGTGGCAGATGGCGGCTACCGGCTTGCCGCTGTCGAAAAAGGCGCCGACGAAATCCTGCAATGGCTGGCTCTCCAGGTAAGCCAGCATGCCGCGTGCACGGTGGCCGCCGGGCAGCAGCAGGCCCTCGTAGTCGGCCAGCCGCAGTTCGGCGTAACTGAGCGGCGCAAGAAAGGCGCGATCGCTTTGCAGCGCCGCGTAGTCGGCGCGCGCGGCGCCATTTGCGCGCAAGGCCAGGCCCAGCAGCTTTACTTTCTTCAGCAACGGGATGCCGCCCCACAGGTCCAGGCCTTCGCCGGACAGCATCAGCGGATCGGCGGCCGCAGGCCGGCCATCGGGCGTGGCGAACACCACGCGATGTCCCTGCGCCGTCAATATGCGCCAGCAGACAGCCACTTCGCTCGGGTCGAAATCCAGGTTGGGGATCGGCATCAGGACGGTTCGCGGGCTGGCGTTCATTGCGGCTTCCTGGAATAAGGGAGGGTGCGTTTTTTGGATCAAGGATGCGCTCGCTGGACAAGCGACAAACCTTTGCTTATGCTCCCATGTTACAGGTAAATATCCACCCAAGGGAAAACCACCACGATGAAAATCCTAGAAACGGAACGCTTGATCCTGCGCACCTTGAACGCCGGCGATGCCGAGTTTTACCTGAGTCTGGTGACCCAGCCGGCCTGGCTGAAGTTTATCGGCGACCGCGGCATCCGGACGGTGGAGGCGGCGCAGGCTGCGATCCTGAGCGGCCCGGTAGTGGCGCAGGCGCGCGACGGCTTCAGTTTCTACATGACGGAATTGAAAGAGGGCGGACTGCCGATCGGCATCTGCGGCCTGGTAAAACGGGAAACCCTGGACGATGTCGATATCGGCTACGCCTTCCTGCCGGAGTTCTGGGGCAAGGGCTACGCTTACGAAGCCGCGTCCGCGGTGCTGCAGCATGCCAACCGCGTTTGCGGCCTGCAGCGGGTGGTGGCCATTACTGCGCCGGACAACCATGCCTCGATCAGGCTGCTGGAAAAGATGGGTTTGCAGTTTGAAAAAATACTGCAGCTGAAGGACGACGGTTCCGACACCAAGCTGTTTGCGTATCAATTCTGATGGCGCGACACCCGCGCCGCCGTGGCGGCACGGGCGCCTGACTATATATCAGCTTGCGGCCGGGGCCAGGCTGCGATGCCTCCACGGCGCCTTGACCCAGTTTCCCTTGGCGGCGGCACGCAGCAGTAGCAGCGTGGCGACCAGGAAGCAGATGGCGATGGCGACCACGGAGGCCTCCAGGCCGAAGACGCCGCCGGACAGCCATAGCGGTCCGCTCACTTCTCCCTGCAGCAGGCCGGATCCCTTGCCACCGGAAACCGCTAGTCCGAAGATGCCGCCCTGAGTGAAGTTCCAGGCAAAGTGGGCTCCCACCGGTAGCCACAGGCGGCGCTTCAGCATGAAGGCGGCGGCCAGGAAGATGCCGGCTTCAAGCATGATGGACAGCGCACCTTGCAGGCCGGCGCCGGGATTGAGGTAATGCACGGCGCCAAACAGGGCCGCCGAAATCAGCAGGGCTAGCCAGGTTCCCAGGGCGCGTTCACTGATGCGGAAAATCAGGCCGCGGAAAATCAGTTCTTCGCTGACCGCCGCGGCGCCCGCTGCCATGGCTGCCGGAAACAGCGTACTCCATGCCCCGTTTGCGGTAATCCGGTAATGACCCGTGAGCCACAAGATCGCAAGCACCAGGCTGAACATGGCCGCGCCCAGCAGCACGCCGCCGGACAACTCCAGAAAAGCACTGGATGAGGAAAATTCATCGCAACGCCGCCGCTCCACGCTATGCACATAAAAGCGGTAAGCCAGCAGCGCCAGCACGATAGTCAGCAGGTTGCCGAGCGAGATCGCGCGCGCAATGTCGTGCGCCAGCGGCACTGCGCCCTTGAGCTGGCTGAGGGCGAACTGGGCCAGCGCAATCGGAATCACGATGGCGCCGATGCCTAGCAGGATGCGCAGCAGTGGCCATTGGCTGGCGCTTTGCCAGCTGATTTTGCGTTCGCTACTTGAAGTCATGGGAATATTGTTTTGCACTACGCGTCTCCTGTTCGAACTTTTGTAAAGTTGATGTTTTTTTGACCGGCATGGTGGGTTCTGCCGAAGGCGGCAATCTATTTGTTTTGTGGATAGAAAATCGCGCCGAAATATTACTATTAAGAAAGTAATTCGGGTGGAATATTTGGGCGCAGCCCGGCTGTGCTAAGGTAGGAATCCAATGACGATACTTCAGGAGCCATGATGAAGCTGATCGAACCAGGCGAAAAAAAGGATTTCCACGCGGTTTTGCAAGCACGGCATCTTGCCGCCGACGATTTTGAGCTGCATGAAGTGGATACCACCGATCCGAAGACCGACGAGATCCTGGGGCTGGCCGGGTTTGTGACCGTCAGCAGAAAATCCAGCGGGCGGAAAAGCCAGTATCCGATCGGCGACGGCTCTACCTGGGTGGCCGAATTCGAGCGCGATCTGCTGCAGGGTGCTTTCGACTGAGAGGCGGCGCCAGCAGCGTCGGCATTGTTTCGGTATCATTGCGGACATTCTTCTGCTTATTTCGGATCTCCACAATGCTGATTGTTTTGTCGCCTGCAAAATCCCTCGATTACAGCACCCCCAGCACGACAGAAACCCACACCACCCCCGATTTCATCGACCATTCCGCCGAGCTGATCAGCGTCCTGCAACAGCTGTCGCCGGACCAGATCGGCAGCATGATGAAAATCTCCGATCCGCTGGCGCAGCTGAACACAGCGCGCTTCGCTTCGTGGTCGAAGCAATTCACCAGCGCCAATTCCAAGCAGGCCGTCATGGCTTTCAACGGCGATGTCTACGAAGGCCTGGATGCCGCTTCCCTGAACGCCACCCAGCTGAACTATGCGCAGAGCCGTATCCGGATCCTGTCCGGGCTGTATGGCGTGCTGCGGCCGCTGGACCGGATGCAGCCCTACCGGCTGGAAATGGGCACCAGCCTGGCCAACCCGCGCGGCAAGAATCTGTACGCGTTCTGGGGCGATACCGTGACCCAGGCGCTCAATCGGCAGATCGGCCGGCAAAAGGCCAGGACACTGGTCAACCTGGCGTCGGAAGAATATTTCAAGGTGGTGCGGCCGGCGGTGCTGGATGCCGGCATCGTGACGCCGGTGTTCGAAGACTGGAAGAACGGCAAGTACAAGATCATTTCTTTCTACGCCAAGCGCGCACGCGGCCTGATGGCGCGTTATGCGGCCTTGAACAAGATCACCGACGCAGAGCAGCTGAAAGCCTTCGACCTCGGCGGCTATCAATACATTCCGCAGGATTCCGACAGCGGCCGCTGGATGTTCCGGCGCCGTCTTGCAGAGTAAGCGACAGCCGCCTCGGCATGTATCACATTTATAAAGGATGAAAAATGGCTGCTACCGAACTCGCTGTAACTTACCAGGATATCGCCGCTGCGGCCAAGCGCCTTGAAGGGGTCGCCTACAAGACGCCAGTGCTGACATCAAGCCAGGCCGACAGTCATGCGGACGCCAGCATCTTCTTCAAGTGCGAAAATTTCCAGCGCGTCGGCGCCTTCAAGTTCCGCGGCGCCTATAACGCCATCAGCTGCCTGAGCGAAGAGCAGAAGCAGCAGGGCGTGGTGGCTTTTTCGTCCGGCAATCATGCGCAGGGGATGGCGCTGGCGGCGCGCATGCTCGGCGTGCATGCAACCATCGTCATGCCGAGCAATGCGCCGGCGATGAAGCTGGCGGCAACCCGCGAATACGGCGCCGAAATCATCTTGTACGACCGCGAGCGCGAAGACCGCGAAGTGATCGCCGCGCGCCTGTCGGCGGAGCGCGGCTGCGCTGTGATTCCGGCCTATGATCATCGCGACGTGATCGCCGGGCAGGGCACGGCCGCGAAAGAATTGTTCGATGCCGTCGGGCCGCTCGATTACCTGTTCGTATGCACCGGCGGCGGCGGTTTGCTGTCCGGCTGCGCCATAGCGGCGGCGCACTTGTCGCCGGACTGCGTCGTGTATGGGGTTGAGCCGGAAGCGGGTAATGATGCTCAGCAATCTTTGCGAAGTGGCAATATCGTGCACATCCCGGTGCCCGATACCATCGCCGATGGTGCTCAGACGCAACACATTGGCAAGCTGGTCTTGCCGATTCTGCAAGCCTATGTCAAGGATATCCTTACCGTCAGCGACGACCAGTTGCGCACCCAGATGCGTTTCTTTGCTGAACGCATGAAGATCGTGGTCGAGCCGGCAGGATGCCTGGCTGCCGCGGCCGTGATGCACAAGGCAATCGAATTCTCCGGGGCAAAAGTAGGGGTGATCGTGAGCGGCGGCAATGTCGATATGACGCTTTTCTCGCAATCTGTTGCTGCTGCGAAAGCATTTTCCTGATATCTTCGCCCCTGATTTATTGTTGATGGGGAAGGTCGAGAGCATGGATTTGCTGCTTATTGCGGCGTCGGACGGGGCAGCAGCAATCGGTAAACATTTCTTGCCGGTTTGACCGCTTTCCCCCCGGCGCGTTAGAATGCCGGGTTATTGAAAACCTGGGCCTTGCCAAATATGCGTCGTAAACTTGTAGCCGGTAACTGGAAAATGAATGGCAGTCTGGTTGCCAACGCTGCTTTACTGGCAGAAATCAAGGCTGGCATGGCGCTTGTTGCCTGCGATGTGGCTGTGTGCGTGCCGGCGCCTTACTTTGCGCAATGCCAGGCTGAACTTGCCGGAACGGCAATCGCCTTGGGTAGCCAGGACGTGTCGGCCCATGCGGCAGGCGCGTATACTGGTGAAGTCGCGGTCGGCATGTTGCAGGATTTTGCTTGCCGCTATGCGATCGTCGGCCATTCCGAGCGCCGTGCTTATCATGGCGAGAGCGATGAAGTGGTGGCGCAGAAGGCGCTGCGTGCGTTGCAGGCCGGCGTTACGCCTATCGTCTGCGTCGGCGAAACCTTGAGCGAGCGCGAGGCGGGCCAGACTGATGCGGTGGTTGGCCGTCAGCTGCAGACAGTACTGAATGTGCTGGATATGGCGCAGGTGGGCGGGATTGTGGTGGCGTACGAGCCGGTATGGGCAATCGGCACCGGCAAGACGGCGACGCCGCAAATGGCGCAAGATGTGCATCTGGCTCTGCGCGCCAAGCTGGCCGGGAAGAATCCCACGGCGGCAGTTGAAGTAAAGATTTTGTATGGCGGCAGCATGAAGCCGGACAACGCTGTCGAACTGCTGGCCATGCCGGATATCGACGGCGGCCTGATCGGCGGCGCGGCCTTGAAGGCAGCCGACTTCCTGGCGATTGCAGTAGCCGCCCGGTAGTGCCGATTTTGTACGCGGTAATCCAGTTTTAGTAAAAATAAAGAATCAACTCTCCTTGGAAATCATTAAATGAACACAGTATTCAATATCATTGTCATCGTTCAGGTGTTGTCGGCGTTGACGATTATCGGCCTGGTGCTGCTGCAGCATGGCAAGGGCGCCGATATGGGCGCCGCTTTCGGCTCCGGCGCTTCCGGCAGCCTGTTCGGCGCTACTGGTTCTTCGAATTTCCTGTCGAAGTCGACCGGCGCCGCGGCAGCGCTGTTCTTCATCGCCACCCTGGCCCTGGTGTATCTCGGTAATCACCGTTCGGTCGCTACCGGCGGCCTGATGGACAATCTGCCGGCAGCTACCGCGCCGGCGGCGGCATCTGCTCCGGCGGCGATTCCTGCAACTTCGGCTCCTGCAGCAGCAGTTCCGGCTGCTTCCGGCTCGGCCAGCGCGGCTGCTTCGGTGCCTGCGCCGGCGACCGGCAGCGCCCAGTCCAATCAGATTCCGAAGTAAGTATTTGCCGGAAAAAGGGTAGGATTTGCCGCATTGCGGCGAAATCTTCTCCCTGCAGTAAATTAGTAGCTGTTCTAGAGTGAAATTGCTGACTTTTAATCCGATTGTGCATTGAACAAAAGTACTAAATCAGGTTAAAATACGCGCTTATGCCGACGTGGTGAAACTGGTAGACACGCTATCTTGAGGGGGTAGTGGCGAAAGCTGTGCGAGTTCGAGTCTCGCCGTCGGCACCAAAGAATACGAGGCCAGCAACGGTTGCCCCTGCGCTGGCTTTTTGTCGAGGAACTTGTAGTGTGGTTTGCTGGATTGGGGGCGTCAGGTCTGATACATCAGATCCGCAAATCATTCTGCTAATCGTTTGAACTACTGGCGCATAATCGTGAACCTCGAAAATTACTTTCCCGTCCTGCTGTTTATTCTGATCGGTATCGCGGTAGGTGTAGCACCGCAATTGCTGGGTCGGATACTGGGGCCGCATCGGCCCGATTCCCAAAAAACATCTCCTTACGAATGCGGCTTTGAAGCATTCGAAGACGCGCGCATGAAGTTCGATGTGCGTTACTACCTTGTCGCCATTTTGTTCATTTTGTTCGATCTGGAAACCGCTTTTTTCTTCCCGTGGGGGGTTGCCATGCGCGACCTCGGATGGCAGGGCTTTGTCACGATGATGGTGTTTATCGCCGAATTCGCGGTGGGCTTCTGGTACATCTGGAAACGCGGCGCTCTGGATTGGGAGTAAGTCATGTCTATTGAAGGCGTATTGAACGAAGGCTTTGTCACCACTACTGCTGACAAGCTGATCAACTGGACCCGTACCGGCTCGCTGTGGCCGATGACCTTCGGTCTGGCCTGCTGTGCCGTCGAGATGATGCATGCCGGCGCCTCGCGCTACGACATGGACCGTTTTGGTGTAATCTTCCGTCCGTCGCCGCGTCAGTCCGATGTCATGATCGTGGCCGGCACGCTGTGCAACAAGATGGCGCCGGCCTTGCGCAAGGTGTACGACCAGATGCCGGAACCGCGCTGGGTGATTTCGATGGGTTCCTGCGCCAATGGCGGCGGCTACTATCACTACTCGTATTCGGTGGTGCGCGGCTGCGACCGCATCGTGCCAGTGGATATTTATGTCCCGGGCTGCCCGCCGACTGCCGAGGCACTGTTGTACGGCATTATCCAGTTGCAAAACAAGATTCGCCGCACCAATACGATTGCGCGTTAAGAGAGCACCATGACGACCAAACTGGAAACCCTGGAAGCCGCCGTGCGCAATGCGCTTGGCGACGACCTGCAAAGTCTGACCGTGGCCTTCGGCGAGATCACCATCATCGTCAAGGCTGCCAACTACCTGTCGGCGATGCGCGTCCTGCGCGATCACGCCGATACCCGTTTTGAAGAGCTGATCGACCTTTGCGGCGTCGATTATTCGACCTACGGCGACGGCGCCTGGGATGGCGCGCGTTTTGCCGCGGTATCCCATCTGCTGTCGATCGAGCACAACTGGCGCCTGCGGGTGCGCGTGTTCGCGCCGGACGACGAGATGCCGGTGCTGGCCTCGCTGACCGATATCTGGGCTTCGGCCAACTGGTACGAGCGCGAAGCATTCGACTTCTTCGGCATCCTGTTCGAAGGCCACAACGACTTGCGCCGCATCCTGACCGACTATGGCTTCATCGGCCATCCGTTCCGCAAGGACTTCCCGGTGTCGGGCTATGTCGAGATGCGCTACGATGCCGAACAGAAGCGCGTAATTTATCAACCCGTAACGATCGATCCGCGCGAAATCACGCCGCGGGTGATTCGTGAAGAACACTACGGGATCAAATAATGGCAGAAATCAAGAACTACACGCTGAACTTCGGTCCGCAACATCCGGCCGCGCACGGCGTTTTGCGCCTGGTGCTGGAATTGGACGGCGAGGTGATCCAGCGTGCCGACCCGCATATCGGCTTGCTGCACCGTGGCACCGAAAAGCTGGCGGAACAGAAGACCTACCTGCAATCCGTACCGTACATGGATCGCCTTGACTACGTGTCGATGATGTGCAACGAGCACGGCTATGTGATGGCGATCGAACGCCTGCTGGGCCTGGAAGTGCCGCTGCGCGCCCAGTACATCCGCGTCATGTTCGATGAAATCACGCGTCTGCTGAACCACCTGATGTGGATCGGCGCGCATGCGTTGGACGTCGGTGCGATGGCGGTGCTGCTGTACGCATTCCGCGAACGCGAAGACTTGATGGATTGCTACGAAGCCGTTTCCGGCGCCCGTATGCATGCGGCTTACTACCGTCCGGGCGGCGTTTATCGCGACCTGCCGGACACCATGCCGCAGCACAAGGCTTCGCTGGTGCGCAACGCCAAGGCGATCAGCGCGCTCAATGAAAACCGCCAGGGTTCCCTGCTGGATTTCATCGAAGACTTTACCGTGCGCTTCCCGAAATACGTCGACGAATACGAAACCCTGCTGACCGACAACCGCATCTGGAAACAGCGCCTGGTCGGCATCGGCGTGGTGTCGCCAGAGCGCGCCAAGGCCATGGGCTTTACCGGCGCCATGTTGCGCGGTTCCGGCGTCGAGTGGGATCTGCGCAAGAAGCAGCCCTACGAAGTGTACGATTTGCTGGACTTCGATATCCCGGTCGGCAAGAACGGCGACTGCTATGACCGTTACCTGGTGCGCGTGGAAGAAATGCGCCAGTCCAACCGGATCATCAAGCAATGCGTAGAATGGCTGCGCAACAACAGCGGCCCGGTGATGACCACCAACCACAAGGTTGCGCCGTCGTCGCGGGTCGACATGAAATCGAACATGGAAGAGCTGATCCATCACTTCAAGCTCTTCACCGAAGGGTTCCATGTGCCGCCGGGCGAAGCGTATGCCGCAGTCGAGCATCCAAAGGGCGAGTTCGGCGTCTACATCGTCTCCGATGGCGCCAACAAGCCTTACCGCCTGAAGATCCGCGCACCTGGCTTCCCGCATCTGCAAGGTTTGAACGAAATGGCCAAGGGCCACATGATCGCCGATGCCGTCACCATCATCGGTACGCAAGACATCGTGTTCGGTGAGATTGACCGTTAAGGCTGCTGTTAAACAATCGCTGTTGTTACAACTATTAGTCAGTTGAGGACAGAGCTGCACGAGAAGTGTAATTCGCCACGCTACAGTGGTTCTCGAGCTCTGCTCCCAATTTGTTAAATACTACTCGCGCAAAACACCGCGCACGAATGGCCAACACATGTTGTTAAGTCAAGATACATACAAAAAGATCGATCGCGAAGTCGCGAAATTCCCCGCCGACCAGAAACAGTCAGCGGTGATGGCCGCGCTGGCGATCGCGCAAGACGAAAAGGGCTGGCTGGCGCCGGAAACCATGCAGGATGTCGCGGATTACCTCGACATGCCAGCGATCGCGGTGCAGGAAGTCGCGACCTTTTACAATATGTACAACACCAAGCCGGTCGGCAAGCACAAGATCAGCATCTGCACCAACCTGCCATGCCAGTTGTCCGGCGGCGATCGCGCGGCGGAGCATCTGAAGCACAAGCTCGGCATCGGCTTCCGTGAAACCACGGCCGATGGCCAGTTCACGCTGGTGGAAGGCGAATGCATGGGCGCCTGCGGCGATGCGCCGGTGCTGCTGGTGAATAACAAACGCATGTGTAGCTGGATGTCGAACGAAAAGATTGACGGCTTGATCGAGGAACTGAAGAAATGACCAGTCTGCACAATCGTCACATCAACCCGCTGATCCTGGCTGACCTGGACGGCAACAACTGGCACTACGCCGATTACGTCAAGCGCGGCGGCTATACCGCCCTCAAGCGCATCCTGTCTGAAAAAATCACGCCGGAACAAGTCATCGCCGAACTCAAGGCCGGTTCGCTGCGCGGCCGCGGCGGCGCGGGTTTCCCGACCGGCCTGAAGTGGAGCTTCATGCCGCGCCAGTTCCCAGGCCAGAAATACCTGGTCTGCAACACCGACGAAGGCGAGCCGGGCACGTTCAAAGACCGCGACATCATTCGCTACAACCCGCATTCGCTGATCGAAGGCATGGCCATCGGCGCTTACGCCATGGGCATCACGGTCGGCTACAACTACATCCACGGCGAAATCTGGTCCGGCTACGAGCGCTTTGAAGAAGCGCTGGAAGAGGCGCGCGCCGCCGGCGCCCTGGGCGACAAGATCTTCGGCAGCGAATTCAATTTCCAGCTGCACGCATTCCACGGCTACGGCGCCTATATCTGCGGCGAAGAAACCGCCTTGCTGGAATCGCTGGAAGGCAAGAAGGGACAGCCGCGCTTCAAGCCGCCTTTCCCTGCCAGCTTCGGCCTGTACGGCAAGCCGACCACCATCAACAACACCGAGACTTTCGCTGCGGTGCCGTTCCTGCTGAACATGGGCGGCGAAGCCTATGCTGCGCTGGGCAAGCCGAACAACGGCGGCACCAAGATCTTCTCGATCTCGGGCGACGTTGAAAAGCCGGGCAATTACGAAGTGCCGCTCGGCACGCCGTTCGCCAAGCTGATGGAACTGGCCGGCGGCATGCGCGGCGGCAAGAAGATCAAGGCTGTGATTCCTGGCGGCTCCTCCGCTCCGGTGATTCGCGGCGAGGTCATGATGGACACAGATCTCGATTACGATTCGATCGCCAAGGCCGGCTCGATGCTGGGTTCGGGCGCCGTGATCGTGATGGATGAAACGCGCTGCATGGTGAAATCGCTGCTGCGCCTGTCTTACTTCTACTTTGAAGAATCCTGCGGCCAGTGCACGCCATGCCGCGAAGGCACCGGCTGGCTGTACCGCCTGGTGCATCGCATCGAAACCGGCCACGGCCGCCCGGAAGACATGGATCTGCTGGATACGGTAGCCGGCAACATCATGGGCCGCACCATCTGCGCGCTCGGCGATGCGGCAGCAATGCCGGTGCGCGGTTTCCTCAAGAATTATCGCGAAGAATTTGAATATCACATCGAGCATAAGCATTGCTTGGTGCCGGCGTATGTTTAAGGCTAACTACAACGTCATCCCCGCGAACGCGGGGATCCATGTTACTGCCTAGGATTGCAGCTAAGATGGATTCCCGCGTTCGCGGGAATGACCGGGGCACGTAGCCGGGTAGGGTTATGTAAGGTACGGCGCAAATAGCGCGTAAAAACACTTAGGCAAGAAAAGCAAAAGCCATGGTTGAAATCGAAATAGACGGCAAGAAAGTGGAAGTCCAAGAGGGCAGCATGGTAATGGATGCTGCCAACAAGATTGGCACCTACATTCCTCATTTCTGCTATCACAAAAAACTCTCCATCGCGGCCAACTGCCGCATGTGTCTGGTCGAGGTGGAAAAAGCGCCCAAGGCCCTGCCGGCCTGCGCCACGCCGGTGACCGCCGGCATGATCGTGCGCACCGCCAGCGACAAGGCCACTACCGCGCAAAAGAGCGTGATGGAATTCCTGCTGATCAACCACCCGCTGGATTGCCCGATCTGCGACCAGGGCGGCGAGTGTCAGCTGCAGGATCTGGCGGTCGGCTACGGCAAATCGTCGTCCCGCTACGAAGAAGAGAAGCGTGTAGTGGCGCCGAAAGACGCCGGTCCGCTGATCTCCATGCAGGAAATGAGTCGTTGCATCCAGTGCACCCGTTGCGTCCGCTTTGGCCAGGAAATTGCCGGCGTGATGGAATTCGGCATGGTCGGCCGCGGCGAGCATTCCGAAATCACTACTTTCGTCGGCAAGACTGTCAATTCCGAACTGTCCGGCAACATGATCGACCTGTGTCCGGTCGGCGCGCTGACATCGAAACCGTTCCGCTACAGCGCCCGTACCTGGGAATTGTCGCGCCGCAAATCGGTCAGCCCGCATGACGGCCTGGGCGCCAATCTGGTGGTGCAAGTCAAGTCCGGCAAGGTGATGCGCGTGCTGCCGCTGGAAAACAACGACGTCAACGAATGCTGGCTGTCGGACAAGGACCGCTTCGCCTATGAAGGCTTGAACAGCGCCGAGCGTCTGACCAAGCCGATGCTGAAGCAAGACGGCAAGTGGCAGGAAGTCGAATGGCAAACCGCGCTGGAATATGTCGCGCACGGTTTACGCAACATCCGCCACGAACACGGCGCCGATGCAATCGCCGCTGTCGGCACGCCGTATTCGACCCTGGAAGAACTGTCGCTGCTGCAAAAAGTGGTGCGCGGCCTGGGTTCCGAAAACATCGATTTCCGCCTGCGCCAATCCGATTTCGCGCTGGACGGCAAGGTCACGCCATGGCTGGGCATGTCGATCAATGAATTCGCACAGCTGAACCGTGCCTTCATCATCGGCTCCTTCCTGCGCAAGGATCATCCTTTGCTGTCGGCCCGCATGCGCCTGAGCGTCAAGCGCGGCGCCAAGCTGAGTATCCTGCATGCCACCGACGACGACCTGCTGATGCCGGTCGCCAACAAGATCATCGCCGCACCGTCAGCCTGGCTGGCGGCGCTGGGCGAAGTAGCGGTCGCCGTGGCGCAAGCCAAGAGCGTGGCGGCGCCGGCCGGCTTCGAGCATGTCGAGCCATCGGCGGCAGCCAAGCAGACCGCGGCCAGCCTGTTGTCGGGCGACGCCAAGGCAGTATTGCTAGGCAACGCAGCGGCGCAGCATCCGCAAGCGTCGCAATTGCACGCTGTAGCGCAATGGATCGCGCAGCAGACCGACGCCAAGTTCGGTTACCTGACAGAAGCCGGCAACACCGTCGGCGGTTACTGGGCAAATGCCTTGCCTGCTGCCGGCAAGGGCCGCAACGCACAACAGATTTTCGCGCAACCGCACAAAGCTTATGTGCTGCTGAACGCTGAACCGGAACTGGACAGCTTCGATCCGCAAGTCGCGGTTGCGGCGCTGAAGCAAGCCGAGATGGTGGTCACACTGTCCGCTTACAAGCATGGCGCCGATTACGCCGACGTACTGCTGCCGATCGCACCGTTCACCGAAACTTCCGGCACCTTCGTCAACTGCGAAGGCCGCGCCCAAAGCTTCAACGGCACCGTGCGTCCTGCCGGCGATGCCCGTCCTGCCTGGAAGGTATTGCGCGTGCTGGGTAACCTGCTGGGCCTGGCTGGTTTCGACTATGACACTTCGGAAGCGATCCGCGACGAAGTGCTGGGCACCGGCGAAGTCGCCGCGGCCAAGCAGGCAGCCGGCCTGAATAATATCAGCGACCTGCAGCCGCAAGCTGTAGCGCAAGTCGCCGACGGCGCGCTGGAACGGATTGCCGACGTGCCTATCTATTTTGGCGACGCCGTAGTCCGGCGTGCGGCATCGCTGCAGGAAACCGCGGACGGCCAGGCGCCGCAAGCATGGTTGCCAGCAGCGCTGGCGGCTAAACTAGGCATCGCCGGTGGCGACCGCGTGACTGTCAAGCAAGGGCAGGGTAGTGCTTCGCTGCTGGCAGCGATTGACGCATCCTTGCCGGAAAATGTGGTGCGGGTAGCCGCTTCGCATGCCTCGACCGCAGCCTTGGGCGCGATGTTTGGTTCTATCGTAGTGGAGAAAGCATGATGGATCATTTCATCACCGCCATCAACGCCACCGGCGCCGACTTGCTCGGCGGCCTCTGGCCCCTGGTCTGGAACCTGATCAAGATCATCGTCGTGCTGGTGCCGCTGCTGCTGTGCGTGGCCTACATGACTTACTGGGAACGCAAGCTGATCGGCTGGATGCATATCCGCATCGGTCCTAACCGGGTTGGTCCGGCCGGCTTGCTGCAACCGATCGCCGACGCCGTCAAGCTGCTACTGAAGGAAGTAACAGTACCGACGCGCGCCAACAAGATCTTGTTCTTCATCGCACCGATCATGACTATCATGCCGGCACTGGCGGCCTGGGCGGTGGTGCCGTTCGGTCCGGAAACCGTGCTGGCCAACGTCAACGCCGGCCTGCTGTTCGTGATGGCCATCACATCGATGGAAGTCTACGGCGTGATCATCGCCGGCTGGGCTTCCAACTCCAAGTACGCTTTCCTCGGCGCGATGCGTGCCTCGGCGCAGATGGTGTCCTACGAAATCTCGATGGGCTTCGCCCTCGTGATCGTGCTGATGGTGTCGGGCAGCCTGAACCTGATCGATATCGTCAACGCGCAGAGCAAGGGCTATTTCTTCGATCATGGCGTCGGCTTCCTGTCCTGGAACTGGCTGTCGCTGCTGCCTGTGTTCCTGATCTATTTCATCTCCGGCATCGCCGAAACCAACCGTCACCCGTTTGACGTGGTGGAAGGCGAATCGGAAATCGTGGCCGGCCACATGATCGAGTACTCGGGCATGTCGTTCGCAATGTTCTTCCTGGCTGAGTACGCCAACATGATCCTGGTGTCGATCCTGACGGCGCTGCTGTTCATGGGCGGCTGGGCTTCGCCGCTGGCGCTGCTGGATTGGATCCCGGGCTGGATCTGGCTCGGTGCGAAGACCTTCTTCATGCTGTCGGTGTTCATCTGGGTGCGTGCCTCGTTCCCGCGTTATCGCTATGACCAGATCATGCGCCTGGGCTGGAAAGTATTCATCCCCCTGATTCTCGTGTATCTGGTGATCGTCGCAGCCTGGATTCAAAGTCCATGGAATATCTGGAAGTAATGGAAGGTATAGAGTAAATGGAAGCCATCAAGGATTTTTTCGGCAGTCTGATGCTGCTGGAGCTGCTCAAGGGATTGCGTCTGACCGGGCGCTACCTGTTTGCACGCAAGATTACGATACTGTTCCCGGAAGAGAAGACGCCGCAGTCGCCGCGTTTCCGCGGCCTGCACGCGCTGCGCCGCTACCCGAACGGCGAAGAGCGCTGCATCGCCTGCAAACTGTGCGAAGCAGTGTGCCCGGCAATGGCCATCACGATTGAATCGGAACAGCGTGCCGACGGTTCGCGCCGCACCACGCGCTACGATATCGATCTGACCAAATGCATTTTCTGCGGTTTCTGCGAAGAGTCTTGCCCGGTCGATTCGATCGTCGAGACCCACATCCTGGAATACCACGGTGAAAAACGCGGCGATCTGTACTACACCAAAGAAATGCTGCTGGCGGTGGGCGATCGTTACGAACCTGAAATTGCTGCGGCACGCGCAGCGGATGCTGCATATCGCTAGTCAAATGCCGTCATCCTCGCGAACGTGGGCACCAAGGTGGGGAATCCAGGTTGTTGACTAACATGGATTGCCGCATGCGCGGGAATGACGCAGTTCTAGTACGCAGTTCTAGTAATTAATGAAGCTTTTTTAGCCGACTTTCTGGGCCATTATGGAATTTAAGACCTTTCTTTTTTACGCGTTTTCGGTGGTGCTGGTGCTGGCCGCCTTGCGCGTTATCACCGCCCGCAATCCGGTGCACTCTGCGCTGTTCCTGGTGCTGGCGTTCTTCTCCGCAGCCGGTATCTGGATGCTGCTCAAAGCTGAATTCCTTTCTATCGTGCTGGTGCTGGTGTATGTCGGCGCCGTGATGGTGCTGTTCCTGTTCGTGGTGATGATGCTGGATGTCAATATTGAGAAAATGCGAGAGGGATTCTGGGGTTACTTCCCGCTTGGAGCCACGGTCGGCACCATCATCGTGCTGGAAATGGCTGGCGTCATATTCCACGGTTTCCAGGGCGGCGACGCCGACGTGCCGGCGATCTCCGCCAACATCGGCAACACCAAGGAACTGGGTAAGCTGATCTACACCGAATACGTGTATGCCTTTGAAATCGCCGCAGTGATCCTGCTGGTGGCGATCGTGGCTGCGGTTGCGCTGACCCTGCGTCGCCGCAAGGACAGCAAGTATTTCGCGCCTTCGGCCGCCGTCAAGGTCAAGAGCACCGACCGCGTGCGCATCGTCAAGATGAAATCGGAAGCCAAGATGGATCCGATCGCACCAGCCGTGCCTGTTGCTCCGGCCACTCCGGCTGCGCCGCCAGCCCCACAAAAATAACAAGGACGCAACATGGTACTTTCGCTCGCTCACTATCTGATCCTCGGCGCGATCCTGTTCTCGATCGGCGTCGTCGGCATTTTTCTGAACCGCAAGAATCTGATCGTATTGCTGATGGCAATCGAATTGATGCTGCTGGCGGTGAACATGAACTTCATCGCCTTTTCGTATTACCTGGGTGATGCGGCAGGGCAGATTTTCGTTTTCTTCATCCTCACGGTAGCTGCCGCTGAAGCGGCGATCGGCCTGGCGATTCTGGTGGCGTTGTTCCGTAACCTGGACACCATCAACGTGGAGGATCTCGATAGCCTGAAGGGTTGACGAGGTTTGTCTTGCCGGCGAGGGCTGGCGAGGCATGTGAAGAGTACGCAGACAACAAATAACGAATAAAGATAAGGTTCATCATGGCGGGGCAACTTAACCCACAATTACTTCTTGCCGTACCGTTGGCACCCCTGGCTGGTGCCGCGATCGCGGGCTTATTCGGTACCAAATTCTTCGGCAATCTGGTCGGTCGCAAGACCTCGCATACGGTCACGATCCTGGGCGTGCTGATCGCCCTGATCATTTCCATGCAGACCTTGCTGCAGGTGATCGACGGCGCCACGTTCAATGGCACCTTGTACACCTGGATGACGGTCGGCGGCGTCAAGCTGGAGGTCGGCTTCCTGATCGACAGCCTGACCGCGATGATGATGTGCGTGGTGACCTTTGTCTCGCTGATGGTGCATATCTACACCATCGGCTACATGAAGGACGACGAAGGCTATAACCGCTTCTTCTCCTACATCTCCCTGTTCACCTTCTCGATGCTGATGCTGGTCATGAGCAACAACTTCCTGCAGCTGTTCTTCGGCTGGGAAGCGGTGGGCCTGGTGTCGTATCTGCTGATTGGTTTCTGGTACACCCGTCCGACGGCGATCTTCGCCAACATGAAAGCCTTCCTGGTCAACCGTGTCGGCGACTTCGGCTTCATCCTCGGCATCGGTTTGCTGCTGGCATATTCCGGCTCGATGAACTACACCGAAGTGTTCGCGCAAAAGGGCATCCTGGCGCAACTGACCCTGCCGGGCAGCGACTGGATGCTGCTGACCGTGGCCTGCATCTGCCTGTTCATCGGCGCCATGGGTAAGTCGGCGCAGTTCCCGCTGCACGTCTGGTTGCCGGATTCGATGGAAGGTCCGACCCCGATTTCCGCACTGATCCACGCGGCGACCATGGTGACCGCCGGTATCTTCATGGTGACCCGCATGTCGCCGCTGTTCGAGCTGTCCGATACCGCCTTGTCCTTCATCCTGATCATCGGCTCGATCACGGCACTGTTCATGGGCTTCCTCGGCGTGATCCAGACCGACATCAAGCGCGTGGTTGCATACTCGACCTTGTCGCAGTTGGGCTACATGACCGTGGCGCTGGGCGCTTCAGCCTACTCGGTGGCGGTGTTCCACCTGATGACGCACGCCTTCTTCAAGGCTTTGCTGTTCCTTGGCGCCGGCTCCGTGATCATCGGCCTGCACCACGACCAGGACATGCGCAACATGGGCGGCCTGCGCAAATACATGCCGATCACCTGGATCACTTCGCTGGTCGGTTCGCTGGCCCTGATCGGCACGCCATTCTTCTCTGGCTTCTATTCCAAGGACAGCATCATCGAAGCGGCGCATGCATCGACTTTGTTCGGCTCCGGTTTTGCCTATTTCGCCGTGCTGGCCAGCGTCTTCGTGACCGCCTTCTATTCCTTCCGCATGTACTTCATGGTGTTCCATGGCGAAGAACGTTTCGGCAAGGCGCACGATGACCATGGCCACCATGCGCCGGCGCATGCGGCCAACGACGCCCATGCTGCTCACGATGCGCACGACGCCCATCATGACGAGGCCGAAGAAGAGCACGAGCATCACGGCCTGGCCCCAGGTCAGAAGCCGCACGAGTCGCCTTGGGTGGTGACGCTGCCGCTGGTCATGCTGGCGATTCCATCCGCCGTCATCGGTTTCTTTGCAATCGAACCGATGTTGTTCGGCAGCTTCTTCAAGGATGTGATTTTCGTCAACGAAGCTCACCATGCGATGGAAGAACTGCGCAGCGATTTCCACGGCCCGATCGGCATGGTCGCGCACGCATTCGGCTCGGCGCCGCTGTGGCTGGCGATCGCCGGCGTAGCGTCAGCGTACTACTGCTACATGGCCAATCCGCGTCTGCCGGCAGCGATCAAGCAGAAGTTTCTGCCGATCTTCACGCTGCTCGACAACAAATACTATATGGACAAGTTCAACGACATCGTGTTTGCCGGCGGCGCCCGCATGCTGGGTCGCGGCTTGTGGAATGCCGGCGACCGTGGCCTGATCGACGGCTTGATCGTCAACGGCAGCGCCAAGGCGGTCAACTGGTTCTCGAAGATCACCCGTCTCTGGCAATCCGGCTACATCTATCACTATGCGTTCGTGATGATCATCGGCGTGCTGGGTTTCCTGGTTTGGTTCATGCCGTATCCGTTCAAATAAGCTGCTAAAGCACACACGGCAAACTCAGCAAGGTAGATAAATAATACATATGATGCAGTCAACTTTCCCTCTTCTCAGCCTCGCGATCTGGTGTCCGGTCGCGTTTGGTATCCTCGTCCTGGCAGTGGGCCGCGACGACAATCCAACTCTGGTGCGCTGGCTTTCGCTGCTGGGCGCAGCGGTCAGCTTCGTGGTCACCTTGCCGATCGTGCGGCAGTTCGACAACGGTTTCCAGGGCATGCAGTTTGTTGAAAAGTCGGTATGGATCGACCGCTTCAACATCAATTATTACCTCGGCATCGACGGCATCTCGCTGTGGTTCATCCCGCTGACCGCTTTCATCACGGTGCTGGTGGTGATCTCGGCGTGGCAGGTGATCGAGAAGAAGGTCGCGCAATACATGGGCGCCTTCCTGATCCTGTCGGGCTTGATGATCGGCGTCTTCTGCACGCTGGACGGCATGCTGTTCTATGTATTCTTTGAAGCCACCCTGATCCCGATGTTCATCATCGTCGGCGTCTGGGGCGGAACTAACCGGGTGTATGCAGCGATCAAGTTCTTCCTGTACACGCTGATGGGCTCGCTGCTGATGCTGGTGGCTTTGCTGTACCTGTACTTCCATTCCGGCACTTTCGAAATCCTGACCTGGCACCAGCTGCCGCTGGACATGTCGGAACAAATCCTGATCTTCCTGGCATTCCTGATCGCGTTTGCCGTCAAGGTGCCGATGTGGCCGGTGCATACCTGGTTGCCTGACGCCCACGTGGAAGCGCCGACCGGCGGCTCCGTGGTGCTGGCGGCCATCATGCTGAAGCTGGGCGGCTACGGCTTCCTGCGTTTCTCGCTGCCGATCACGCCTGACGCCAGCCACTACCTGGCCGGCTTCATCATTACCTTATCGCTGATCGCTGTGATCTATATCGGTCTGGTGGCGCTGGTGCAAAAAGACATGAAGAAGCTGATTGCTTATTCGTCGATTGCGCACATGGGCTTCGTCACGCTCGGCTTCTTTATCTTCAACGACATCGGTGTGCAGGGCGGCATCGTGCAAATGATTTCGCACGGCTTCGTCTCCGGCGCAATGTTCCTGTGTATCGGCGTACTGTACGACCGCATGCATACCCGTGAAATTTCGGCCTACGGCGGCGTCGTCAACGTCATGCCGCGTTTCGCTGCCTTGTTCGTGCTGTTCTCGCTGGCCAATTCCGGCTTGCCAGGTACTTCCGGTTTCGTCGGCGAATTCATGGTGATCCTGGGTGCGGTCAAGTTCAATTTCTGGATCGGCCTGCTGGCGGCGACCGCGCTGATCCTGGGCGCAGCGTATTCGCTGTGGCTGGTCAAGCGCGTGGTGTTCGGCGCCGTCACCAATTCGCATGTGAAAGAAATGCTGGACCTGAACAAGCGTGAGTTCGCCATGCTGGGTGTCCTGGCGATTGCCGTCATCGCGATGGGCTTGTATCCGGCGCCGTTCACCGATGCCATGCAGGTATCGGTGGCCGATCTGCTGAAGCACGTCGCGATCACCAAGTTAAATTAATAAATTGCGGGACAGAGGCGCACGGCGAGTGTTTAGGAGTCGCCGTAGCGTGGCGAATTACACTACCCGTGCGGCTCTGTCCTCAACTGACTAGAAGCGCAGCGTACAAAAATAAGTGGCAAATAAATGAATAACATGAATCTGATCCCTGTTTATCCGGAAATCTTTCTGCTGATTGCGACTTCGGTCGTGCTGCTGATCGATATGTTTGTTTCGGATGCCAAGCGCCACATCACCTATTACCTGACGCTGGCCGTACTGGCCGTGTGCTTTGTATTGACGCTGGGCGCATTCGAAAGCGGGGAGACGGTTTATACCTTCCACAATATGTTCGTTTCCGATCCGCTGAGCAGCCTGCTGAAACTGGTTTCCTATGTGGCGGTGGCTATGACCCTGGTGTACTCGCGCAGCTATGTGAGCGCGCGCGACATGGTGGGTGGCCACCTGGGCGGCGAATTCTATCCTTTGGCCTTGTTCACCTTGCTGGGCCAGATGGTGATGATTTCCGGCAGCAACTTCCTCAGCATCTATCTGGGCCTGGAACTGATGTCGCTGTCGCTGTACGCGATGGTGGCTCTGCGTCGTGAAAATACTTCCGCGACTGAAGCTGCAATGAAATATTTCGTGCTGGGCGCTATGGCGTCCGGCTTCCTGCTGTACGGGATGTCGATGCTGTACGGCGCCACCGGTTCGCTCGACCTGGTGGAAGTGGCGCGCGCCGCGGATTCCGGCAACATCAACCATACCGTGCTGGTATTCGGCGTGGTGTTCATCGTCTGCGGCCTGGCGTTCAAGCTCGGCGCAGTGCCATTCCATATGTGGGTGCCGGACGTTTATCAAGGCGCACCGACCGCGGTTACCCTGTTGCTGGGTGGCGCACCCAAGCTGGCGGCTTTTGCGATCTGCTTCCGCCTGTTGGTGGAGGCGCTATTGCCGCTGGCAGTCGACTGGCAGCAGATGCTGACCGTGCTGGCGGTGCTGTCGATGGCGATCGGTAACATCACCGCGATTGCGCAGACCAACATCAAGCGCATGCTGGCTTACTCGACCATCTCGCACATGGGCTTCATGCTGCTAGGCCTGTTGAGCGGCATCGTCGACAACAATCTGTTCTCGACCTCCAATGCCTACAGCTCGGCCTTGTTCTATGCGATTACCTATGTCATGACCACGCTTGGTACCTTCGGCGTCATCATGCTGCTGTCGCGTGCCGGTTTCGAAGCAGAAAACATGGACGACTTCAAAGGCCTCAACCAGCGCAGCCCTTGGTTTGCCGGCGTGATGCTGGTGCTGATGCTGTCGCTGGCGGGCATTCCGCCGCTGATGGGCTTCTACGCCAAACTGTCGGTGCTGCAGGCCGTGATCGGCACCCAGCAGATCTGGCTGGCAGTGGTGGCTGTGCTGTTCTCGCTGATCGGCGCCTTCTACTACCTGCGCGTGATCAAGATGATGTACTTCGACGAGCCGCAAGACCGTGCACCTATCGTAGCCCATGCCGATGTGCGCGTGCTGCTCAGCCTGAACGGCATTTCGGTGCTGGTGCTGGGTCTGTGGCCCGGCTTGCTGATGGATGCCAGCAACCTGGCGATCGTCCGCACCCTGGCCGGTTTCATCGCCCGCGTTACCTCGTAACAGCGTGAACGTTTCGCTCTCCAGCCTGTTCGTCATCCTGCTAGCGCTGCTGGCGGCGAACCTGCCGTTCTTTAACGAACGCTTGTTCGCGCTGGTGCCGCTCAAGTCCGGCGGCCAGGCGGCGGTCAAGCCGATCTGGGTGCGCCTGCTGGAGCTGCTCGCCCTGTATGCGCTGGTCGGTTTGCTGGCCCATGTGCTGGAAGCGAATATCGGCAACGCCTTCACGCAAGGCTGGGAATTCTATGCAGTCACCGGCTGCATGTTCCTGGTGCTGGCCTATCCCGGCTACGTGCTGCGCTATCTGAAGAAGCATCGCTGAAGCAGGGTGGGGAGGTATCTTCCCCCTGCATCGCCTCATATGCTGCGCGGCACAGCCTGCGCGCCCAGGCATTACAATCCCATATCAGTCTGCTTGTTTCATCTGCCACCATTTCGCCGGAGCGTTTGCATGGATAGTCACCTGAAAGAAACCCGGATCGCCACCGCCGTCGCCTACGACGGCCACTTCCTCAAAGTGCAGCGCGACAAGGTAGAACTGCCTGACGGCAAAGCCACTACCCGCGAATACATCAAACATCCCGGCGCAGTCGTCATCCTTCCCCTGTTCGAAGACGGTACGGTGCTGCTGGAGCGGCAATACCGCTATCCGCTGGAACGAGTGTTCATTGAATATCCCGCCGGAAAAATCGACGAAGGCGAAGATCACCTGAGCTGCGCCAAGCGCGAACTGCTGGAAGAAACCGGTTATACCGCCACCGAGTGGCAGCACGTCTGCACCATCCACAACGCCATCGCCTATTCCGACGAGCATCTGGAGCTGTTCCTGGCGCGCGGCCTGGTGGCCGGCGAACGCAAGCTCGACGACGGCGAATTCCTGGACGTCTTCAAGGCGCGGCTGACGGATATGCTGGACTGGGTGAGGGAAGGTAAGGTTACCGACGTCAAAACCGTGATCGGCACTTTCTGGCTTGAAAAAATCGTCGCCGGCGATTGGAAGCTGTCTTAAGCATCGTAGGGTAGGCAAGTTTTTTTACCTACTTGGCAGCGGACCGCATCCGCGTGGGCACAGGTGCCCACCCTACATTGGTATCTCTTAGTACACCGTACAGATCACCAGCTCCGGATCCGCATTCAGGCGGATCGGCAAAGTGCTGCATCCTACGCCGCGGCTCACGATCAGACTGCCGTTGTGCTCTATCTGGTGGCGGCCAAAGTGGTACTTCCGGCAAAGCGGTCCGTGCGGCACGAGGACGGGCGTGCCGTCCGCGAAGGCGACCTGGCCGCCATGCGTATGCCCGGCGAAGCTGAGATCGAAGCGCTGGCCCTCCAGCAGCAGCAAGCCGTCGGGCGCGTGCATCAGCAGTATGCGTATTTCCCTGGCATTGCCGACCGTTCGATGTATATCCGGCGTGCCGGTCCAAGGATCGTCCAGGCCGCAGATCGAGACGGCTTCATAGGGCGCCGGCAGCGGACGATTGCGGTTGATCAAAACCTCTACGCCAGCTTCGTCCAGAATCGCAGACAGCTGCGCATCGTTCGTCCACAGATCGTGGTTTCCCATGACCGCATATTTCCCGTAGCGGGGCTGGATGGCAGCCAATCCTGCTGTGAGCGCCTGCGCATAATGCGCATGCCCGGAAACAAAATCCCCGCCTAGCAACAGTACGTCTGGCTGCTGGCGATCGATTTCATCGAAGAGATCTGCAAATATCCGTGGGCTGGTAGTCGGGCCGGCGTGGAAATCAGATGCAAATCCTATGCGCAGCGGCGTGGTTAGTCTTTTTCCCGCTTCCAGTTCCACGGCGTAGTGCGATACGCCTAGCTTGCCGTGCAAACCAAGCCGATAGCTCAATTTGGCGAAGAGGCCATTGAGCAGCAGGAGGTTGAGTGTACGTTCACTCAACCTGCGTGCCGGGTAATTGTGTCTGCCGCGCCAGCTTGTCATCGGATAGGTATGAAAAAGGCTGCATGCGCAGCCTTTGGGATGGAATTACATATTTGGATAATTCGGACCGCCGCCGCCTTCCGGCGTCACCCACACGATATTCTGCGTCGGATCCTTGATGTCGCAAGTCTTGCAATGCACGCAGTTCTGCGCATTGATCTGCAGGCGTTCGGTATTATCCTCATTGGTGACGAACTCATACACGCCGGCAGGGCAGTAGCGCGCTTCCGGTCCGGCATAGTCGCGCAGGTTGACGTTGACCGGCACGTTCGGATCTTTCAGGGTCAGGTGGATGGGCTGGTCTTCGGCATGGTTGGTGTTGGAAATGAACACCGACGACAGGCGGTCGAAGGTCAGCTTGCCATCCGGCTTCGGATACTTGATCGGCGTGTAGTTGGCGGCTGGCTTCAGGCATTCGTGATCGGCATGGGTGTGGCGCAGGGTCCACGGCGCCTTGCCGCCGAACACCACCTGGTCGATGCCGACCATCAGGGTGCCCAGGTACAGGCCCTTGCTCATCCATGGCTTGAAGTTGCGCGCCTTGTGCAGTTCTTCGTGTAGCCAGGACTGCTCGAATGCCTGGCTGTAGGCGCTCAGCTCATCGAACTGGCGGTTGTTGCCCAGGGCTTCAAATGCAGCGTTGGCGGCCAGCATGCCGGTCTTGATGGCGGCGTGGCTGCCCTTGATACGGCTGGCGTTGAGGAAGCCGGCGTCGCAGCCGATCAGCGCACCGCCCGGGAAGGTCAGTTTGGGCAGCGACTGCAAGCCGCCAGCGGTAATCGCGCGGGCGCCGTAGGAAATGCGCTTGCCGCCCTGGAAGAATTTGCTGATTTCCGGATGCGTCTTGTAGCGCTGGAATTCTTCGTAAGGCGACAGGTAGGGGTTTTCGTAAGCCAGGCCGACCACATAACCGACCGCGACCTGGTTGTTTTCCAGGTGATACAGGAAGGAGCCGCCATAGGTCTGGGTATCCAGCGGCCAGCCGGCGGTATGCACCACCAGGCCTGGCTGATGCAGCTTGGGATCGATTTCCCACAGTTCCTTGATGCCGATCGCATAGGTCTGCGGATCTTTGCCTTTGTTGAGGTCGAATTTCGCCATCAGCTGCTTGCCGAGGTGGCCGCGCGCGCCTTCGGCGAACAGGGTGTACTTGGCGTGCAGTTCCATGCCGAGCTGGAAGGCGTCGGTAGGCTGGCCGTGACGGTCCACGCCCATGTTGCCGGTGGCGACGCCCTTGACCGAACCATCTTCGTTGTACAGTACTTCGGCAGCCGGGAAGCCGGGGAAGATTTCCACGCCCAGCAGTTCAGCCTGCTGGCCGAGCCAGCGCACCACATTCGCCAGCGAGATGACGTAATTGCCATGGTTCTGGAAGCAGGCTGGCAGCATCCAGTTAGGCGTCTTGTAGGCTTTTTTCTCGGTCAGGAACAGGAAGCGGTCTTCGCTGACTTCAGTCGTCAGCGGTGCGCCCAGTTCTTTCCAGTTAGGCAGCAGTTCGGTCAGCGCCTGCGGGTCCATCACCGCGCCGGACAGGATGTGGGCGCCGATTTCGCTGCCTTTTTCCAGTACGCAGACGGACACTTCGCGTCCTTGTTCGGTGGCTTGCTGCTTGAGGCGGATCGCGGCCGCCAGGCCGGCGGGGCCGCCGCCGACCACCACTACATCGTATTCCATCGCTTCGCGCGGACCGTATTGTTCTAGGAAATTCTGCTGGTTCTGCCCTGGGGTTGGAGTCATTGTCTCTTTACCTATAATTAATTTTTCGAACGGATGTGCTAATTGTCGGGGATTTTGCGGCAGAATGCTAGGCTTCGTCTGCGGTTAGTGTTGTTCCTCGCATGTTGAGCAACGCACCGGGCCGATGCTGCTTGCAGCCGGCTGAGGGTAGATCATGGCAGTATTCACGAAAGTTGAGATAATGGAAACCAGAAAACACGTCCACACCACGCGGATCGCGATGCGCTGGGGCGATATGGATGCGCTTGGCCACGTCAACAATACGATCTATTTCCGCTATATGGAACAGGCGCGCATCGAATGGCTGCAAGAGCTCGGCAGCGATTTCGATTCCCGCCACGGGCCGGTGCTGGTCAATGCGCAGTGCAGTTTCTTGCGTCAATTGAAATACCCCTGCGAAGTCGAGGTCAAATCCTATATCGGCGCCGTCGGCCGCTCCAGTTTCGAGGCCAGCTACGAAATCCGCCGCGCCGACATGCCGGACGTGGTGTTCGCCGAAGGTACGGCAAAAATTGTCTGGGTCAATTTCGACCTGGAAAAATCCATGCCTTTGCCCGATGATCTGCGCCAGTTGCTGAGCAATCCTGCTGCGCCAGTCTGAGCGTTCGTTAAACCCGCTCTGCCTGCGTAATGCCGAGCAGGCGGTGCACCAGTTCGCTGGACGTCGATGCGGCAAATTTCTTCATCAGGTTGGCCCGATGCATTTCCACCGTGCGCGGACTGAGGCCGATCTGCTTGCCGATCAGCTTGCTGGTCTTACCCTCTACCAGCAAGGCCGCGATCTCGCGTTCGCGTGGCGACAGCACGGCCGAAGCCCGGCGTTTTTCACTCAAATCCTCAAAAGTCCAGATCCCTGCCGCGTGGGTGTCCGTCGGCACCAGCGCGTGGCCGGTGACATGGCACCAGAATAACTCGCCGCTGGCGCGCCGCATGATGCGCTCGTCGGAATAGATCCCTTTGGCGTTCATGATAGGCACGATGCGCGCGCCGGTGCGTTCAAACTCGTCCTGGGTCGGGTACAGTAGCTGGAACGACTGACCGTTCAATTCCTCCGGCTGGTAGCCGAACATGCGAGTCAGGGCCAGGTTGCACACCTGCATGATGCGGCGTTCGGAAACGCACATGCCTATCGGCGCATGGGCGAAAATGGTCTGGTAATCGATAGCAGAATTAGGCAATGGCACTGGCTGCAGCTTGAGTTCGTAGTTTTACGGTATTGTTGGATGTGTTACTTCATCATATGCTAACAGACCAAGGGCATAGCAATAATAGCTAGTTTACACAAACAGGAGGCAAGGCATGAACAAAGTTTATCCTGACGCGGCAAGCGCGTTGGCCGGCATAGTCAAGGATGGTCAGACCATCGCCGTAGGCGGTTTCGGCCTGTGCGGCATCCCCGAAGCGCTGATCCTGGCGCTGCGCAATTCCGGCGTGAAAGAGCTGACGGCGATTTCCAACAACGCCGGCGTCGACGGCTTTGGCCTCGGGCAATTGCTGACCACCCGCCAGATCAAGAAAATGATCGCTTCGTATGTCGGCGAGAACAAGGAGTTCGAGCGGCAATACCTGGCTGGCGAACTTGAGCTGGAATTCACTCCGCAGGGCACGCTGGCGGAAAAGCTGCGCGCCGGCGGCGCCGGTATCCCTGCCTTCTTTACCAAGACCGGGGTCGGCACGCTGGTTGCGGAAGGCAAGGAAATCCGCGACTTCGACGGCGCCAAGTATGTGATGGAGCGTTCGCTCGTGGCCGACGTGTCCCTGGTCAAGGCTTACAAGGCTGACCGCAGCGGCAACCTGGTGTTCAACAAGACCGCCCGCAACTTCAACCCGAACGTCGCCATGGCCGGGAAAATCACCGTGGTGGAAGTCGAGCACTTGGTCGAAGTAGGCGAGATCGATCCGGACCAGGTCCATACGCCGGGTATTTTTGTGCACCGCATCGTAGTCAATGCGACACCGGAAAAGCGTATCGAACAGCGTACCGTTCGCCCAGCAGAATAAACCAGACCAGGAGAACAAAATGGCATGGACACGTGATGAAATGGCCGCGCGCGCGGCAAAGGAATTGCAAGATGGTTTTTACGTCAACCTCGGCATCGGCTTGCCGACCCTGGTTGCCAACCATGTACCTAAGGAAATCGAAGTCTGGCTGCAGTCGGAAAACGGCTTGCTCGGCATCGGTCCGTTTCCGACCGAAGACAAGGTCGACGCCGACCTGATCAACGCCGGCAAGCAGACCGTGACTTCCTTGCCAGGATCGGCTTATTT
Organism: Collimonas sp. PA-H2; assembly: GCF_002564105.1. Lineage (NCBI taxonomy): Bacteria > Pseudomonadati > Pseudomonadota > Betaproteobacteria > Burkholderiales > Oxalobacteraceae > Collimonas > Collimonas sp. PA-H2. The sequence goes on along the minus strand of NZ_PDBX01000002.1, from coordinate 329,912 downwards.
CAGTTCCGCCGATTCCTTCGCCATGATACGCGGCGGTAAGATTAATATCGCGATCCTGGGCGCCATGCAGGTGTCCAGGAATGGCGATCTGGCCAACTGGATGATTCCGGGTAAACTGGTCAAGGGCATGGGCGGCGCGATGGACCTGGTGGCTGGCGTCGGCCGTGTAGTGGTGCTGATGGAGCACGTGGCCAAGGCCAAGGACGGCACGACTTCGCACAAGATACTGGAAGCCTGCAACCTGCCGCTGACCGGCGTCGGCGTGGTCAACCGCATCATCACCGACCTGGGCGTGCTGGACGTGACGCCGCAGGGCCTGAAGGTGATCGAGCTGGCGCCGGGCGTCAGCCGCGAAGATATCGTCGCGCAAACCGGAGCGGAGCTGGATCTGAGCGCATTGCACTAAGATCGGGAGGATGCCGGCCTGGCCGGCGTTCCAAAAAGGCGGCGTCTGACACATTTGTCAGGCGCCGCTTTTTCTTTGTGCTGCCCGGATGCATCCCTAATGTTCAAGGTAAGGTGCAAGGGAGGGGCCATATGCGATAAGATGTTGTATATCCGCAAAGCAAACGCGCTGCCCGCAGCTGTTTGCCGCCGTCCAGCAAGCCTTAACCGAAACGGGGTACCGATGACCATCGCCGCGCACAAGTCTGTTCAATGCATTTCTCCCGCCGGCTTGCACAAAATGGCCTACCAGGAGTGGGGCGATCCGCATAATCCGAATGTATTGCTGTGCCTGCACGGCGTCACCCGCGTCTCGGACGATTTCGACCAGCTGGCGCGCGCGCTATGCGATACCTACCGGGTGGTCTGTCCGGACGTGGTGGGGCGCGGCCGTTCCGGCTGGCTGCGCGATCCGCAATACTATGTGCTGCCGCAATACCTGAACGACGTGGTCACCTTGCTGGCCCGGCTCAACGCCGAAACCGTCGACCTGGTCGGCACCTCGATGGGCGGCCTGATCGGCATCGGTCTGGCCTCGCTGCCGGACAATCCCTTGCGCAAGCTGGTCTTGAACGATGTCGGCCCGACCCTGAATGCGGATGCGATGGGGCGCATCGGCGAATACATCGGCGCCGATATGCGCTTTCCCACGTTTGACGAAGCGGCCGCCTACGTGCGCGCCATCTCGGCATCGTTCGGCCCGCACACCGACGCCGAATGGCGCAAGCTGGCGGCGGACGTGCTGCATCAGAATGCCGGCGGCGAGTGGACCCGCCACTACGATTTGAAACTGGCAGAGCCTTTCAAGTCGACCACGCCGGAAATCTTCAAGCTGTCGGAAACGCTGCTGTGGAACGCCTACAAGGCGATCAGCTGCCCGACCTTGCTGCTGCGCGGCGCCCAGTCGGACCTGCTGTCGCCGGAGACGGCGCGGCTGATGACGGAGTGTGGCCCCAAGGCCAAGCTGGTGGAGCTGGCCGGGGTCGGCCATGCGCCTACCTTGCTGCATACCGATCAGATTGAAATTGTCAGCGATTTTCTGCTCGGCTGATTTTTTGCCATTTATTCTTATAGGAGATGATTCATGACTATCCAGCGCCTGCATGTCGGCAAGAGACTTTCGGAAGTCGCCATCCATAACGGTACCGTGTACCTGGCCGGGCAACTGGCTGAAGACACCACCCAGAACATCGAAGGCCAGACGCGCGAGACGCTCGGCCATATCGACCGCCTGCTGGCCGAAGCCGGCAGCGACAAGCATCACATCCTGTCCTGCCAGATCTACTTGGCCGACGTCAAGGATTTCGATGGCATGAACCTGGTCTGGGATGAGTGGGTCGCCGCCGGCAATGCGCCGCCGCGGGCCACGGTAGAAGCTAAACTCGCGCGTCCTGAAATCCTGATAGAAATTATCGTGGTCGCCGCGCAAAAATAAAGATGCAAGCATGGTTTCGCTCACTGCAACACAACGCGCTACGCAAATCCAGCTGTGCACCGCCGGCCTGAGTGCGGCGGATAGCGCGCGCGTGCTGGACGCGCTGGCGTTCGTCGAACCGCTGTACGCCGATAATGTCATCACTACCGGTCAGAGCACGCTCGATTTTTCGCAAGGCGTGGCCAGCATCCTGGCCTTGCTCGATACCGATGTCGAAACCCGCATCGCCGCCTTGCTGTTCGAGCTGCCCTTGCTGGACGCCAGCTATGCCGACACCATCGAGCAGCGCTTCGGCAAGGAAATTTCCGACCTGGTCAGCGGCATCCGTCAGCTGATGCGCCTGCACGGCTTTACCTTCGGCTTGCCGCAGGAAGTCATGCGCGGCAAGAACGCCGCGCAGCAGGCCGCCAGCCAGGTGGAAACCTTGCGCAAGATGCTGCTGGCGATGGCCACCGATATGCGGGTGGTGCTGGTGCGGCTGGCTTCGCGCGTCACCGCGCTGCGCTATTTTTCCGAACAAAAAATGGAAAACGAGCGCACCAGCCAGTATGCGCGCGAGACGCTGGACCTGTATGCGCCGCTGGCCAACCGCCTCGGCATCTGGCAGCTCAAGTGGGAGCTGGAAGACCTGTCGTTCCGCTTCATCGATCCGGTTACTTACAAGCGCATCGCCAAGATGCTGGAAGAGCGCCGCATCGAGCGCGAAGGCTTTGTCGATGCCGCTATCACGCGTTTGCGCAGCGAGCTGGCGGCGGCCGACATCAAGGCCGAAGTCTCGGGACGGCCCAAGCATATCTTCAGCATCTGGAACAAGATGCAAGGCAAGGACCTGGATTTTTCCGAACTCTACGACGTCCGCGCTTTCCGCGTGATCGTCGACGACGTCAAGACTTGCTACACAGTGCTGGGCATCGTGCACAATATCTGGGTGCCGATCCCGAAAGAGTTCGACGACTACATCTCGCGTCCGAAGCAGAACGGCTATCAGTCGCTGCATACGGTGGTGCTGGCCGATGACGATCGCGCCCTCGAAGTGCAGATACGCACCAATGAAATGCACCATTTCGCCGAATACGGGGTGGCGGCGCACTGGCGTTACAAGGAATCTGGCAGCTCCAATTTCTCGGCGCAGAAATACGACGAGAAAATCGCCTGGCTGCGTCAGCTGCTGGCCTGGAAAAGCGAAGTGGTGGATGCGGTGGTGGAGCATGAGGACAGCCGCCGCGAGTGGCTGGAAAAACTCAAGCAGGCTACCCTCAACGACCACATCTACGTGCTGACGCCGCAAGCGCGCGTGATCGAACTGCCGAGCGGCGCCACGCCTATCGATTTCGCCTATTACCTGCACACCGACGTCGGCCACCGCTGCCGCGGCGCGCGGGTGGACGGCAGCATGGTGCCGCTGAACACGCCGTTGAAGAATGGCCAGACGGTGGAAATCATCACCGCCAAGAACGCTCCCGGCGGCTCCGGTCCCTCGCGCGACTGGCTGACGCCGGGCTACGCCGCCAGCGCCCGTACCCGTTCCAAGGTGCGCGCCTGGTTCAACGCCATCGAACAGCAGGAGACCCTGGCCACCGGCCGCAGCCTGCTGGACAAGACCCTGCAGCGCGAGGGCAAGACCGCGGTCAACCTGGAAGAGCTGGCGCGCAAGCTGGAATTCGCCAAGCTGGAAGATTTGCTGCTGGCGTTAGGCAAGGATGAGTTCAGCCTGCGCCACGTCGAACAGGCGCTGCACGACGACCACGGCATCAAATCGCTCGAACACAGCACCGAATTCGAGGAAGCCGCGATAACCCGTAAGAGCCGCGCCTCCAGCGTGGTGCACGGCGGGAAGTCAGGCGTACTGGTGGTCGGCACCGACGGCCTGATGACGCAGCTGGCCAAGTGCTGCAAGCCGGCGCCGCCCGATCCCGTGGTCGGCTTCATCACGCGTGGGAAGGGCGTCTCTATCCATCGCGAAAACTGCAAGAACTTCGCCGAGATGCGCATCAAGGCGCCGGAGCGGGTGATCCAGACCACCTGGGGCGCACAGGAAGCGGAAACCGTCTACCCGGTGGACATCTTCGTGCTGGCAAGCGACCGCCAGGGCCTGCTGCGGGATATCTCGGAAGTGTTCCTGCGCGAGAAAATCAACGTCATCGGCGTCAGCACGCAAAGTGCGAAGGCCCATGCGCGGATGGCGTTCACCGCCGAAATCGCCTCTACCGCCCAGCTGCAGAAGGCGCTGACGGTGATACGCGAGGTGAAAGGGGTGCTGGAAGCCAAGCGCCAATAAGCCTGGTTCGACAGGCGCGGGGAGGGCTGTCAGCTTTGTCTCCGCGCCTACTTTATTTTCCAGAAAGTTTGTGTCATAATGGCGGCCTCTCCGGGAGGTTAGCTCAGGGGTAGAGCGATCGCCTCACACGCGATAGGTCACAAGTTCGAAACTTGTACTTCCCACCAGAATTCCTGTTTTAAATCAATAAGTTAAGCCGGTCGTGAAAGTCTCAGGGATAGTTAAGGGATACTTTCATTAATCTGAGCTTCGATTTTGATCATTTCTCTGTCATCGTCCTGGTGACTAATCCACTTCGCATAGTCCCTGTAAAACACGTCCAAGCTATGTCCTAGCTGTGCAGCCATGTCTGCTGGTCGGGCACCCGCCATCAATCCCACGGGCACATATGTCACCCTCGTGCAGTATGGACGCCGACGACGTATGCCTAGCAACTTCAAGGTCGGATTCTAATAGGGTTCCCTGATCTTCAAAGCTTTGGTGATATCGGAATGTCTAACGGACTTCAGCGGCAAATGCCCAGCTTGGGCTTCCAAAAATTATCTTTTGTCCGTCTATATTTCGATATCAGAAGCAGTCGCCCGATACACTATGGGACGGTATCGGAAGCTTTAACCGTGCCAAGCCGCTTCAATCGCAGCGACGTCAATTTTTTTCATCGTCATCATGGCATCGAAGGCACGTTTGGCCGCAGCACGATCAGGGTCGACGAACGCAGCTGTGAGGACGCGTGGCGTGATCTGCCACGACAATCCCCATTTGTCCTTGCACCAGCCGCACATGCTTTCCTGGCCGCCGTTTCCGACAATCGCATTCCACAAGCGGTCCGTTTCGGCCTGGTCGTCGGTCGCGACCTGGAACGAGAAAGCCTCGCTGTGCTTGATTCCCGATCCTCCGTTCAGACCGAGACAAGGAATGCCCATCACAGTAAATTCGACCGTCAGGACATCGCCCTCCTTACCCGCGGGATAGTCGCCAGGTGCGCGATGGACTGCTCCAACCGCGCTGTCCGGAAACGTCTCGGAGTAGAACTTGGCGGCGTCCAGCGCGGCGCCGTCGAACCAGAGACAAATCGTGTTTTTGCTGACCATGTTGGCTCTCCTGAATTGGATTGGGATAGATAAAATAGGTGCCACTCGCTTATGAACATTTGGGCAGAGTTGCCCAGTTACGCATTTCTTCGATAGAACTTCTTGAAAATAGTCCCGCCCAAATCTCTGGTCTCTCTGGCAGTCTTCGGATCACCTTCGTCGGAATCATAGCGCTATATGGTTGCTAAGTTGAATCCTCGACTATCGACTGTGCGGACGCGAGATAGTTCGCCGACCAATTTTATACGTTGGCGGGAACGCTTCGTCCAGTTTGAGGGACTTAGTTCCTTTGCTAGATATTTTTGCCTTTTGATCAATAATGCTATGGAGCCATGTTGTACCATGACGCCATGAAATCTTATTTTCTTTTGCCCGTCGTCGCAGTTGCGCTCTCCGCTCTTGCGCTGGCATTGACATCACCTTTTGCGTTCGCCGAAGTCGAATGCACGGATCGTCCTGAGTGCTGGCCGGAGGGAAGCTCAATGCATACAGGGCTTCTACTCGTTCAGCAACAGCAGGCTGTTGGGAAAATTTTGGCTAGCAAGCACGACGAGCTAATTAAGCTTGTTTCTTCTTCATCGACCAATGGAATCACAGTAGATGGAAGGCTTTTGGCCGCACTCAAAACTCAGCAAGTCGCCTGGCTAAAGTACCGGGACGAAGAGTGTGAATTAATTGGTTCTCTAACTGGCGCCGGTGGCACATGGCCCTCGACCTATGCCAACAAATGCGACGTCAACCATTCCGAGCAACGTCTTCGCCGAGTCCGCTCAGCCATTCGTTGCATCGAGAAAATTCCTTTGGAAAAGCGGGTATTCGAACAAAACAGTTGCTTACAGCAGCTTGCTCCGCTTACGAATAAATAGACCCAGCATCTTATTCCTCCAGACCTGTTGCCGCCGGCTCGAAACAACCCAATATAGATAGTCCGTTCAGTATCTACCATGGTAAGACCCGTGCGGAGATCGGAACGAAATGTCAACACGCCCTGGCAGGCGGGGCGCATTACACTTGATCTGATTGTAGCCGGAGGCGATTGGATGCAGATGGTCGAATGACTCGGACTACCTCAGCCTAAGTCGAGCGAGTGATTGTATATAGCTATTGATTTAATGAGAATAATTAATTTCATATATCACTAAATTGAAACTACTATGAATGCGCTATCCGATAATTAGGAGATGTCTCATGAAAAACACTTCACTTCCAGGGCGTTATATCGGACTCCCAGCTCTATGTCTAGCAACCATCGCGGTGGCGGTCATTGCTCTTGGCAGCGGTCCAAGTATTGCAGCAGCTCCCAGTCGGGATAAGGACGCAGCAATAGGCGATAATCAAAGTTTACAAACTGTTGGCCCTAACGGCCTGGTCAAAGAGATGTTGTAGTCACCTAACCTACCCACGACAAAGGAGATCCCCATGTCAACTGAAGCCAAATGTCCTTTCCACCACGCCGGCGGCGGCACAACGAACAAAGACTGGTGGCCTAACCAGCTGCGCGTTGATTTGCTGAACCAGCATTCCAACAAGTCCAACCCGCTGGGCGAGAAGTTTGACTACGCTGAAGAGTTCAAGAAACTTGACTACAATGCGCTCAAGGCAGACCTGATCAAACTCATGACCGACAGCCAGAGCTGGTGGCCGGCCGATTTTGGTCACTATGGTCCGCAGTTCATCCGCATGGCCTGGCATTCGGCCGGTACCTATCGCACCCTCGACGGTCGAGGCGGCGGTGGTCGTGGACAACAGCGTTTCGCACCGCTCAATTCGTGGCCGGACAACGTCAATATTGATAAATCGCGCCGCCTGCTGTGGCCGATCAAGCAAAAATATGGCCAGAAAATCTCCTGGGCCGACCTTTTCATCCTGACCGGTAATGTGGCGCTGGAGTCCATGGGCTTCCGTACCTTTGGCTTTGCCGGCGGCCGTGAAGACGTGTGGGAACCGGACCTGGACGTGAACTGGGGCGCCGAGACCACATGGCTGGGGACCGACAAACGTTTCCATGGTGACCGCGAACTGGACAACAACCTTGCTGCCACCCACATGGGCCTGATCTACGTGAACCCGGAAGGCCCGAACGCCAGCGGCGACTACATGGCTGCGGCCAAGGACATCCGCGCCACTTTCAGCCGCATGGCCATGGACGATGAGGAAATTGTCGCCTTGATCGCAGGTGGACACACCTTCGGCAAAGCGCATGGCGCCGCGCCCGAATCGCACAAGGGCCCCGAACCAGAAGGCGCGGGCATCGAAGCCCAGGGCCTGGGCTGGAACAGCAACTTTGGCAGCGGCCACGGCAAAGACGCCGTGTCCAGTGGCCTGGAAGTGACCTGGACCAAAACTCCGGCATTGTGGAGCAACAACTTCTTCGAAAACCTGTTCAAGTACGACTGGGAGCTCACTCATTCGCCGGCTGGCGCCAAACAGTGGGTGGCCAAGGATGCCGAGGACATCATTCCCGACGCGCATGTGCAAGGCAAGTTCCACAAGCCCACCATGCTGACCACCGACCTGACCCTGCGCTTCGACCCGGAGTTCGGCAAGATATCCAAGCGCTTCCATGACGACCCGCAAGCCTTTGCAGAAGCTTTTGCCCGCGCCTGGTTCAAGCTGACCCACCGTGACATGGGCCCAAAGGCACGTTACCTCGGCCCCGAAGTGCCGAAGGAAGATTTGATCTGGCAAGACCCATTGCCGGCTGCGACGCACCAGCCATCACCGGCCGACATTGCCGATATCAAGGCCAAAATCGCAGCCTCTGGTCTATCGGTAGCCGAGCTGGTGTCGGTGGCCTGGGCTTCCGCCTCCACCTTCCGTGGCGGTGACAAACGCGGCGGCGCCAATGGCGCACGCCTGGCTCTGGCCCCTCAGAAGGACTGGGAAGTCAACGCGACGGCAGTGAGTGTTTTGCCAAAGCTGGTCGACATTCAGAAGGCTTCGGGCAAAGCCTCGCTGGCTGACGTGATTGTGCTCGCCGGCGGCGTTGGTGTTGAACAGGCGGCCAAGGCGGGCGGGATCTCGATCGAGGTGCCCTTCGCACCGGGCCGCACCGACGCCAAGCAGGAACAGACGGATGTCGAGGCCTTTGCCGTGCTGGAGCCGCTCGCCGACGGTTTCCGCAACTACAATAAGGGCAAGTCCAGTGCTGCGACCGAAGCGTTGCTGCTCGACCGGGCCCAGTTGCTGACGCTGACTGCACCGGAGCTCACCACGCTGATCGGTGGGCTGCGGGTACTCGGCGCCAACTTTGATGGTAGCAAGCACGGTGTGTTCACCGACAAGGTCGGCGTACTCAGCAATGACTTCTTCGTCAATCTTCTGGACATGGACCTGGAGTGGAAAGCCGTGGACAGCGAGGCCGAACTGTTCGAAGGACGCGACCGCAAGACCGGCGCGGTCAAATACACAGGCACGCGCAACGATCTGATCTTCGGTTCCAACTCGGTGCTGCGGGCTTATGCCGAGGTCTATGCAGTTGTGGACGCCAAGGAGAAGTTCGCCAAGGACTTCGTCGCGGCTTGGGTCAAGGTCATGAACGCGGACCGCTTCGATCTCGCGTAATGCCGATTGCCAGGGGCCTTGTCTGGTTCAAGGACAGACAGGGCCTGCTGCGCCAGCGTCGCCAGTGCGTGGCGACGCTGGTCTTTCAACAAATAATACGGCCAACTTGTTTCAGACCTCGACCCGATCGGGGCAGTAACAACAACCCTGTCAAGACGCAGGAAATCGATCTGTACCTGGCGCGCCGGGACGTTGTCTTCCCTGAGATACGCGACCGCGACGCCGCTCAAGTGTGTGACAACGCGCTTAGCCATCCTCGAGTAAAGAGGATAAGTCGAACATCGTTGATATTCCCTGCAAAAACCCGGATTAACCATCAGCCTGCCGCTAGCCGAAAACGCCGTATAAGCGGAACAGATTTATCCACTGGATTTTGGGCGCTCCCTGCAATCCGGCTGGGCTTGATGTGCTTCGGCCTATTCCTATCGCATACCCCGAATGGCTGATTCAGTGCGACGATTTCGTGGGTTCTAGTGCCCGCTATTGGCGGAAGCTGTCATTGTGTGTGTATGCGCATTAGAACTGCTCCGCAAAAGAAACGTGATTGCGGAGAAAAAAGGCCCGCATTGCTGTGGGCCTGTTAGATATTAGCGCGGCGGCAGAACTTGGACCCGCAATCTCTTGATTGCAAATCGGATGCTAGATCAGAAAATGGAGGATCTGCAAAGAAGGGCGATTTTTATGCATTCTGACATTTACTTTAACCGCAGCACCGAAGTGACGATATCGTGTTGGAAGCAGTGTAATGGCTGGTTTTATAAACGAGAGGGAAAATTTCTTTCCCCTCTCGCAACTCATAGCTAACCGAGCCGTTGCCTGTTGTTGTTATTCAAATCCAGAGATTGCTTTTGATTTTGCATTGCCGCCATTTCCAGCATAAGCGCTGCCGGATTTGGCGCCGCCGGCGAACACGAAGTTGCTAGCCGAGCCGCCGGTATTGCTGGCGCTGATCCATGCGTCAGAGCTGCCGGTGTGGGAGTTGGCCGATCCGCCGCCTGCCAGTGCATTGCCGTTATTGGCTTGTGTACTGCCGGTGGTGCTTGGCATGCCGCCTGCGCCGCCAGTCGAATCGCCATGCATGGTGTTGCCGGCATTGCCACCGCTGGCGCCGCCGCCGCTAGTTCCGCCGCTGGCTGTAGTAGCGCCGCCAGTTGCTGATCCGCCTCCAGCGCCGGTCGAGTTGTTGCCGCTGGTTGCTGCACCGCCGGTAATGGTTTGAGTTGCATTGCCGCCCGCTGCTGTGCCGTCGGTGGCCGATCCGCCTTTTGCGCCGCCTGAAGTTGCCGAGCCGCCTGTGCCGCCTGCGCGGCCGACCGACACCGCAGTTGCGACGCTAGTGGTGGTGTTTGTTGTTGTACTTGAACTCGAAGAGTTATGGGCGAATGCAGAGACGGCGAACAATGAAACTATGGATGCGGCAATAGTTTGCTTTTTCATTTCTGTTTCTCCTTGGAGTGGGACATCATTCATCAGATTGTCTTGCCCATGCGCCCCCGGCCATCGGCAAGTGTTCCCACAAATAAAGATCAAGTCGGCAGCGTGCTGTGCATAAGAAGTGCGCCGAGTGAGAGCGAAATTCTTATGCTGCAACAAACGTTGCCAATGTTTCGCCGAGTTAAACGAAAATGTCTCTTTTCGATAGGGCAAAGGGTGATCGAAATGCCTTGATTTGGATGCGATCAGCATTGGGCTCGTTGAGCGAGTGCATTTGCGTTGCACTGATAATAGGAGTGCAAAACCTAGTGTTTACGACAAAACCTTGTCAGCTTCAGGCAGATAAGTTGGCCGGTTTGGTTAGTGTTTTTCCGTTCTGTATCCTGGGGGAGCTAGCAGAAAAAATAAAAAATGCCATTTCATTCTTGGCGTCTGAAATGGCGTCGCCGCGAATAGTGACGCACGGGAAAACTGTCAAGAGAATGCGATGTCCGTTTTTGATAAGGCGTAAAACAACACGCACAGATGTTGGATTGTTTCGCTGAAACTGCATGCAGAGTGCTGTTTTTCTATGGGATGCATAGGTGGATTTATGTGCGGAATGGGCTGCGCATCGAGGTGTTGTGTTGATTTTTTTCGATCTGCATAGGTCTCGATCGCGTGAATTTTTTACGCGATCGCGATTATCGGTAGGTAAGCAGATGACTGCGAGTCGGATGCTAGAACTGGTGTGGAAACGAGCCAAGTAAACATATGAAATATTGACTGACGCAAATGGCTGAGAGCGGCGGTTGTGTGCAATGTCCATGAGAAAAGGATATCAACGTGCACTTGTAATTCTTGCAGGATTTATTAGTCTGAACGTGGCTTCATTGAGAGAGGGTTCATCGAAAGGTGATTTTATTTTATGGAACTTGGGTGGGTATTTGTTCTGCTGATTCCGTTCTCAGTCATCGTAGCCTGGATCGTCGATGAAATGTATCAAGAGTATGTTCTTCATCATTACTATTGAATACGTGATTGTGATTTCAGGTGTTTTCAAATGCCGGTTCTGACATGATTGGATGAACGGAAATATTACTGTGAGGACAGGCAGATTGCAGCGAAGCGTAACAAAGCAAAATCAGTGTGGCGAGTGCGATGGGGCGGTTCGGCGATGCTTTACTGTGATTGATATGATCAACAACTTCGGTCAGCGTCCGAACACGCTGCCCCTTGCCTCGGCGTAATGCGCCGTCAAACGTATACTTCAAATATTAGAGCACATCGAGGTTACAAGAGTAGCCTGAGAAAAATTTGAGGTAAGAATAGCCTTACTTGCTAGACTGGATGTTTCTCAGCTATCCAGATTAGCGAGTATGTGCGATAACTACGTACACATAAATAATGGCTGATTTATTGCTTAGGCAGCCACCTCTACTTGCGAGCCCCTGACATGCGTCACTACAAACGACTGTTGATCGTTGTTCTGTTTCTGGCTGCGTTGCTCGCCTTATTTCAATTTTCGGGGCTTAGGGAAAATTTCAATTTGGCGTTTCTTCATCAACAGATCGTCGACAATAAAGTCAGCGGTTTGCTGATCTTTGTTCTACTGTTTTGCCTGGGTAATCTGATTCAAATACCCGGCTGGATATTTCTCGCGGCGGCTGTACTGGCCTTGGGAAAGTTCGCGGGTGGTCTGGCGACCTATATCGCGGCTGTCATCTCCTGTGCATTTACTTTTTTGACAATACGCTTCATCGGCGGCGATGCCATGCGAGAATTGAAAAACCGTTATGCCTTGCAAATCCTCGATGGCCTGGATGCGCACCCCATTAAAAGCATCGCATTGTTAAGAGTATTGTTTCAGACCGTTCCTGCCCTGAATTACGCGCTGGCTTTGTCCGGCGTGAAGTTTTATAAATACCTGATTGGCACCATGCTCGGTTTGCCATTGCCGATCATGTTGTATTGCATATTTTTTAATTATATTGGCAAGTTGCTGCATGTGTATTGAGTTGCCTTGCGGCTTAGAACCTATCCATCCACTTTGCACAAATGATACGCCATGCTGAACGCCATCGTCCTTGAATCCGTCCTGACTTGCCCGCAATGCGACTTTGCCAAGCTGGAGACCATGCCTGCCGACGCTTGCCAGTTCTATTACGAGTGCAGTAACTGCAAGGCGCTGCTGCGGCCTAATCCGGGCGATTGCTGTGTGTTTTGTTCCTTCGGCTCGGTAAAATGTCCGTCGATTCAAGCGCAGCGCGGGCGCTGCAAATAGTGTCTGATTTCTCTATCATCGTCCTGATGATTACCCTCACTTACCATTAGCCTGTTTCGGCAGCTGGCGTATCTGGCTTTCGTCGGCATTGTCTCTAGTCGTCTCGCCCTATGACCCGGCGCATTCGTGCGGCTGGCGACCGACCTCGCTATAGCCGAGGCCATGCATCAGCGTCGGGGCCAGCACTTTGAGAATCTGCACCGTCAGGGCGCTGGTGAATTTGTATTCGCCCGCCTTAGGTCCTGCCACGTATGCCATTACCGTGCCAAAATACCGATCTCCAATGTAGAACACCAATACCCCCGAACGACTAACCACTCGCTCGGAAATCAGCCCGCCGCCCTTGGCGAAAGTCTTATAACGATTGTCGCCTGTGCCGGTCTTCCCACCTACCGTTATTTGTGTTCCATTTGCTGATTTGAAGGCCCCAGCCAGCCTCTTGGCTGTTCCCATCTGGACTACTTCAGCCAGGACTGGGCGCAGCAGCAACGGGATTTCTGGTGTCAAGACCCGTTCGCCATTGCTGGCAGTCCGGGCGAATGTCGTTTCATACGGTGTGCCGTTGCCGAACTGCAGGCGCTCAATTCGCACCGTTGGCAGGCGCAAACCGTGATTCTCGATAATTCCCATCAATTCCGCCAGCGCGTCCGGGCGATCTGCCGAGGCGCCAATGGCTGTGCCATATGACGGGACCAGCGATTCGAACGGATACCCCAGGCGTGTCCACGCTTTGTGGATTTCCTGGAAGCCTTCTACTTCAAGCAATTGCTTTATACGTTTGTCCTGCGCATTCTTATGACGGGTCTTGAACAACCATTTATAAACCTCTTGCCGCTCGCCTGCGCTAGCTGCGAAAGCTTGCGTGAGTGTGGCATCGGGATATTTTCGCAGGTAGCCGACCACCCATAGTTCCAGCGGGTGTACGCCTGCCAGATAGCCGCGATCAGAGAGGTCGAATCGCTGCGGAGCAGATTCATCGTAGAGCTTGCTCAGCATCTCGTCGTTGAGGCCGACTGCAGGCAGGTAGGTGTTGGCGAATTTAGTGAATTGGGCTGGACTGTCTTGCGGCGCTATGGTCCTGAAAATCATTGCGAGACGTTTGAGGGTTGGATGTATGCCCTGGATCAGGATGCGTTCCTGGTCCCCAACACTTTTGTTGCGATATTTGCTGTAGAAGTGCGATATGAATGTGCGTCCTTCGGTATCGGCGAAGCGCTGCAGGTATCCTTTGCGGTCGGGTGTATCAATGTTCTCCAGCAGTTGCGCGCTCGAACCAGGCACCTGGTACATGTAAAAATGTACGATATCGCGCATCAGTCGTACAAACACCAGATTAACCGAGTGCCGGAAACCTTCACGCACGGTGAAGTTCTGGCCATTTTCGAATTTCTCGAAATTTTCGAAATGCTGCATGCCGCCGCCGGTGGAGAACCATTCGCCCGGATTGCCAGAGTACTTGCGTTCCAGAGAGGCAGCCAGCATTGCGGTCAGGCTATGGTCTGGTGTTTGCGCCAGATAATCGAGCGCCCAGCGTCGAATCGGGTCCTGCAGCGCCACGCTTATTTTCTTCAGCTCTTGCCGATCGAGAGCGGCGTAACGGCGATGCAGGTCGGTGACGATCTCAAGGTAGGTGATTAGCGTGCGCAGCTTGGCCGTAGAGCCGAGATCGAGCTTGATCCCTTTGTTGATGTCGAGCGGCTGGTCGAAATTGTCTGTCTGCACGCGCACACGATTTCCGCCCAGAGTGCGTTCGAACAGCGTAAAACTGTAGGTCACGCCGCGCGGATCACCTTGCTGGAGCAATTGAGGTTCGATCAAGCCAGCTGTCTTGGCGTTCGCCGGGTCGCGCAATTTATACAGCTCAGCAGTTACTTCCTGTTGTAACTGAGAGTCCAGCGCGCTGTCGACAACCAGATCCAGGCGATCCAGATCATACATGCGCGGCACGCTCAGTAGAGATGCCAGATTTCCCCGTACGGCGTTGACCCCTTTGCGTTCAGCAGGTCGCCACGATGGCCGGGCGTCTTTACCGTGCGGCTTGAGCGACTGCGCCAACGCCGCATCGCGCAGCGTAGGGGTGATCACTCCCGCATTTGCCAACAGGCGCAGGTGGGAGTCGGTGAGCGTTTCCAGTTCATCGATGTGGGCTTGATAGTAGGAGGGGCCGCGCTGCGAAATCAGCAAGCTGAGCACTTCCTTGTAGGCTAGCGCGCGCATCGGAAGAGGGGCTTGGGAATGATCCGCCAGCAGCAGATTGACTTGTTTGAAATCGCGGCCATACCATGCCCACAAACCGTCACCTACACCGTTGATTTCGCCGAAGCCGGCACGCGCTCCTAATGGGACGGTGTTCACATAGTGGGTCACCAATTGGTGGCGCACTTCGGTTGTGTCTTCGCCATATAGATAGGCGCGCACTGAGGCAGAAATCATCTGGCGCAGTTTTTCCGTGGCGGAACCCGTGCGGCCATCTGGGGAGTGTCGATATTTCTCGATCTGGGTCGCCAATGTACTGCCGCCTGGCGATTCAGAATTGGCGCGGAATAAGTGCACGGCGCGATCCCATATTGCATGAGAAAAGCGTCCCCATTCGACAGCAGGGTTACGCTGCGGCTGGCCGGCATCCAGCAGGGTACGGTTTTCAATATACAGGAGAGAACTGGTTAGCAAGGGCGGGATGGCGGCAAAACTTGAGTAGATCCGTTCCGGGAAGACTGGAGCATAAATAGGTAGTCCGTTGCAGTCTAAAATTGTCAGGCCGGCCTGATCCTTTTCCGGATAGGGAGCGTACAAACCGCGCTTGATCAGTTCGCCCATTCGTGGCGACAGGCGAGCTTGTTCAGTCACGGCATATTCAAGCTCATCCAGTCGTTCCTGGTAGGTCTGCAATTGGGTGTAGCCCAAACGTTGATCATAGGGACCCGCGTTCGGGAACAGGATCGACCGGCTCGGGCCAGGTTCCACATGAAAATTAAGCTCATGCCCGAGGCGTGCCAGATAGCTGGCTTGTAGCCTCGAGGTGCGTAGCTCGTCGGCGATGAAATACATCATCACCGCGATCAATAGCAAGATCGCGAGGAGAATAACGAGCTTCACAAAACGTGGACGTTTTCTCAGCATGGCTTGGTCCGGTAGACTCTGCGCGATGGAAACGGTTAAATCTTCATGTATCCTATCCTAACCTAGACTTGATGGATGCCAACTGCTTTTCTGCCGGAATGCGCCTGCTCTTCATTATAGCCGCACATCCATTCGTCTATATCCGTCCGCAGCTCATCGAGTGAGCGGCGCAGTTTGCGTCGGCATGCGCCGGCGTAAAATTCTTGCTGGATAAGTCTCCGCTCCGACGCTCGCACTCGTTGCTATGTGTGAAATGCGTTCCACTCACCCGAAAAATTACCCAAGGCAGCAAACTGCCAGCATCGTGCGGTCAGAAAATGTCATGCCGCGGCATGGCCCAATCGTTAATCTAAAACGACGCTGAATAAGTTTCCGTCCAGATGCAGCCACTGCCATAGCCGATCTCATGGCGCGGATTCACAACGCTTGTTCAACGTTGATTCAGATAATTCCTGGCACCAGCTGACCACTTTTCTTTTGGGAGAACCAAGAAATGCGCCACCTCATCAAGAGCTGTTTAATCTTTGTTTTCGCGTCGTTGCTTTCTTGTGCCGCCAGTGCCGTTCCGGTGGATATAGACCGAACCAAGAGAACCATCGACGTCCCGGCCGAGTGCCAGAATAACGCCCAAGGCTTCAACGACATCGGCTTTAATCGCGGGGGAATCGCGTTGAACCATGTGGATGCGCGCTTTACCTTTGTGCTGTCTACCACCGCGCGCCTGCTGGCTCGGGTAAATCCGGCCAGTATCGGGAACGAACTATCCTGGTTCCACTTTGTTATCGGCGACGCCAACCGCGACGCCGGATTAGACAATCAACAAAAATTGAGACGAGCCTTTATCCTGGCGCGTTGCGGGCTCCCCTGGACACCAAACGATCGGCAGCTATATCAATTTCCGGCGGATGCGAATATGTTGAATAACTTCATTATTTTCGCAATGGGGCAAGGTGGCGCCGATCCTCGCATCGCGAGTGGCTATACCATTGTAGGAAACGGCGAACGCGAAGCCGTACTCATGTATGCAGCACAGAAAATCAAGATGGACCTGACCCCAACGATATTCGGGCAGAACCAGGTTTGCTTATTGTATGGAAATGCGGAAAACCGCTCAGGCTGCACCAATTCAATGCCCGCGCCACCGCTGGATGCGATTTTGGGTTATCTGTACGAAGGCATAAATCGCGTCAGCTATACGGGCCACGAGTTCTGGATGATGTATTCCAACCCGATATTCCGCAGCAAAGTCTATTTCACCGAGGGAATAATCGTCGCCAATGGCAGCAATGTCGATAATTTCCTGGCGTGGAATGGCGTTCCCGCCCGTTGGAATGACCCCGCCGGAAATCGGACCACCTTTGCCCCCGCGCCATATCGCTTTCAGGATTTGGTGGATCTCAATAACAACCGGAATTTCTACCAAAACATCATGCCTGCGTTTCAAAATCATTATGATCAGAGGGTCTTGACATACAAGCAGTGGTAAATTCGTCGACAGATTCCGGTCTGTCGAACGGAATCGCATTGCAGGCAAGCGTGATGTGAAGCATGCATCGCGCTTGCTGCAATGCTCGGGCGCTGGCTATCCGCCAGGCGGAGGCTGTGAGCTTCGCGTACGTGCCGCCGACCGTTGCCTACGGCATGACGCCAGGCTGGAATCAGCGTGAAATAGCGCCCGCGACTGTACGTACGCGCGGCACCGCATTCCGGCAAGTTATGATTTTCCTGTTCGAGCCGCTGGTTTTTATATTGATTGGGCTTTCGCTGCGCGGCGTAATCGACCGGGTCGGTTGCCGTGGCTCCTGACTGGAGGTTGGCAAGCCTGCTTGCCGGCAAAGAGCACACAAACTCTTTATTTCCGTTGTCAGGAAAATACGGGCACGGTAAACTCTTCTCATGCCATCCCCAGCTCTTTTCATCATCGCCTCCTTGATCTGGGGCTCCACATTCTGGGCCATTACTTTGCAGCTAGGTGAAGTCGCGCCAGCTATATCGGTCTTGTATCGCTTCGGGCTGGCCTCTGCCATCTTGTTCGCCTTGTGCTATTTGCGCCGGGACAGCTTGCGCCTATCCTGGAAAGCGCAGCGCTGGGTGATGCTGCAGGGTTTTGCCTCCTTCGGTTTAAGCTATGTATGTACTTATAGCTCGGAACAATACCTGGTGTCGGCCCTGGTTAGCGTCTTGTTTGCGCTGATGGTGTTCTGGACGCCGATTTGCAGCCGCATCGCCTTCGGCACCGCGCTAACCTGGCGCGTCTGGTGCGCAGCCGCTGCGGCAATGTTTGGCGTGACCCTGATGTTCTACCACTCGATCCGCACGGCGTGGCAAGAAATTATGGCGGGCGGCAGCGGTCATTTTCTGATCGGTTTCGCGCTGGCGCTGGCGGCAACGCTTTCCAGTTCGATCGGTAATGCGCTCGTGGTTAAGGTAAGGCGACATTCGTCGAACGTAATGCTGACGATGGCGTGGGCCATGTTATGGGGCTGCGTGCTGGTAGCGGTCTGGGCCTTGGCGAGCGGCCAGCCCTGGCGCCTGCCATCCAAACCGCATTACTGGATGGGGCTGTTTTATCTCGCCATTTTTGGATCCGTGATTGCGTTTTATGCTTACTTCACGCTAATCGATCGCATCGGCGCCCAAAAGGCTGTGTATATCGGCGTCGTCACACCAGTTATTTCGGTACTGCTGTCGATTCAAATGGAACACTACCGCCCGGGTCTGAGCGAGTGGGTCGGAATGATCTTGTGCCTTTCAAGCGTGGCCTGGGTGTTGAAATCGCCTTCCGTGAACGACGTCGCGCCGAAATCAGTCAGCGCCATCTCGTTCAACAGTTCCCAGGAAGCGTCATGAGCACGTCAGCAGCAACCATATAAGTCCTCATCTGAAGTATTGAACCTTTGAGCCAGGGCACGGCAAGCCGTGAGGCTGCCGCTGCCGAGATCGCCATGGTGATACCTCACGAATCTTCCTGTTGAGACGATTGAGCTTAAATTTGATGAATTTGAGCATTCAACATGCCTTTCATCAGCCGTATATTGTGTGCAAGGGATTTCTCGACATACAAATTGAGGAGCTGGCCGTGCTGAACTGGATGCGTTGGAGTGGAAGCTTAAGCTGGAACGTAGTTAATTTCGCTCCTCTCTTGATGATGGCCGGATCTACGTCTGCCGGCGCTGCTACCTCACCCCGTGACCCGATCGAGTCAGCCAGCGCTTTCACATTTTCTCAAACGCTTGAGCGACTGACCGATGCGATTGCTGTATCCGGCATGACACTTTTTGCCCGCATTGACCATCAGGCCGCGGCAGCGCAGGTCGGCCTGGCGATGCCGCCGACAACTGTGCTGGTCTACGGCAATCCACAAGGCGGCACGCCGCTGATGCTGGAGGCGCCGGCGCTTGCGCTGGACCTGCCGCTGCGGGTGCTGGTCAGGGAAGACACGGACGGCGTCACGCAAGTGATGTTCCATGCCGCCGCGGCGCTGCTCCATTCAGTTGGACTGGCCAGCGACAAGGCTGCAAACCTGAGCAAAGCCGAAGCGATCATTCTCAACGCAATACAATCCCTTGCCTGAACCGACAGGAGAGCATATGGCTAGCATTGCAAATCCAGCAGGAATCGATATGAAGAGCGGGTTCATGGCGTATCTGCCCGTATCGCTGTTCGGTTCGGTGATGGGCCTTAGCGGCCTGGCGGTGGCATGGCGCATGGCGCACGCCCATTTCGGCGTGCCGCAATGGGCCGGCGAATATATCGGCTATGCCGCCATGCTGAGTTTCGCCGCCATGGCAATCGGCTATGGCGTCAAGCTGCTGAGCAGTTTCGGCAGCGTACGAGCTGAATTCAATCATCCCATCGCCGGCAACCTGTTCGGGACGCCGCTGATCAGCCTGCTGCTGCTGCCTATCCTGTTGGCGGATATCAGTCTGCCGCTGGCGCGCGTGCTATGGATGCTGGGTGCGGTCGGCATGACGGCATTTGCCTGGCTGATCGTCAGCCGCTGGATGCGTGTCCAGCAGAATGCGACGCACGCTACCCCGGCCTGGATCGTACCGGTGGTTGGCTTGCTGGATGTGCCGCTCGCGGTGCCGTCGCTACACTTGCAATCGATGCATGGGGTCATGATGTTTGCGCTGGCGGTGGGCCTGTTCTTCGCCATTCCGCTATTCACGATGATTTTTTCGCGCTTGATGTTTCACGAAACGATGCCGGCTGCGCTGCAGCCATCGTTGTTGATCTTGGTGGCGCCGTTCTCGGTCGGCTTTTCGTCCTATGTCACTACCACCGCTCAGGTTGACGCATTCGCCGAAGCCTTGTTCATGCTGATGCTGTTCGTATTGGCAGTGCTGGCCGGACGTCTGCGGCACCTGCGCAGCTGCTGTCCATTCCGCGTGTCGTGGTGGTCGGTCAGCTTCCCGTTGGCGGCATCCGCCACCGCGGCGCTGCGGTACGCGGGATATGCGCAGAATGCGTACGCTGACGGCATCGCCATGTTTCTGCTGGCTTTTGCTACGGTTGCAATCCTGGGATTGCTGGTGCGTACCTTGTACGGAGTTTTCCGTGGTGAACTGAGGGCGCTCAGCGCCTGACGCGACAGGATTATCGATGTATATTGCCACTGAGACTGCCGACGCAATGGCCGAGCAAGACAGATCAATCGACGAATGTGAACCATGACGCAGAGAATCTTTTGGCAAGATCCCTATCTGACCGAGCTGAAAACCGCTGTCGCCGCCGTGCGCGGCGATCAGGTGTATCTGCAGTCAACGATTTTCTTCGCATTCTCGGGCGGCCAGGAAAGCGATGCCGGCACCTTGGGCGGCTATCCGGTCCTGACCGCGGCGAAGGATGGATTGGATATCGTCTACACGTTGCCGCCTGGACACGCCTTGAAAGCAGGCGACCCGGTCGAACTGCGGATTGACTGGGAGCGGCGCTATCGTCTGATGCGCCTGCATTTCGCCGCCGAAATGATTCTCCAGCTGGTGTACAAGCATTGCCCGGGCATCGAGCGCATCGGCGCCCATATTTCGCAGGACAAGGCGCGCATCGACTTCGCCCGCGATGACAGCATCGCCGTGCTGTTCCCCTTGCTTGAACAGGAAGCCGCTGCCCTGGTCGCCGCCGGCAAGCCGATAGAAACAGATTTTACCGATGAACAGTCTCAACGCCGCTACTGGCAAGTCCAGGGCTTTGCCCGCATGGGTTGCGGCGGCACCCACCCCAGGTCCACCGCTGAAATCGGCGCATTCACGCTAAAACGTAAGCGGCTTGGCAAGGGCAAGGAGCGCATCGAAATCACTTTGTCTGCTTAGGAGGCGACAGATTTTGATTTGAACGATGTGGGCCAGCGTACATACAACAGGCGACGCTCTACGGTAGACTTAAATCACCAATCTCCAATCGGAGGGCATCATGCTAAATCGCCAACTTCATCTTTCCTCAACATCCGATATTCTCGCCAGCAAGAGCGCTTGCCTGTCGGCCTTGGCGCTGCTCATTCTGAGCATGTCGTTCTCCGCCGCGGCGGCAGGAGCTGCAAGCGATTCCGCCGGCGCCAACGCGCGTTATCAGGAAGAGCGCGCACGTTGCATCAGCGGCCAGTCGAATCAGGACCGCGCTACTTGCCTGAAAGAGGCCGGGGCTGCATTGCAAGAAGCGAGAAGGGGGCGCCTGCATGACGACCAGGCCGCGGATCAGGCAAATGCCTTGTTGCGCTGCAATGCTCTTCCTGTGGACGACCGCGATGCATGCCAGCGCCGCATGAATGGCGAAGGCACGACCAGCGGCAGCGCGCTGGAAGGCGGCATCAGCCGGGAACTGAGCGTGCCGGATAAAAAATAGGATATGCTGGGCGCAACGTATCCTTACAGAAGAAATGACTATGGTTCAAACAAAGGGTTTTCCGTATAAGGGACATGCCGTGTTCCCGCGGCCGGAAAAACAAGACAGTGGAAAGTACGCGGCATGTTTTACCATCCAATCAGGAAAAGACGGCGCGGGTGAAATCCGTTACACCCGCACGGCGCCTAGCAATGAATTCGAAACCGAGGACGAGGCGCTCGCTTACGCCCTGGATTTTGCCGGTGACTGGATTGATCAAAATCCGATCTGATGCCCGGATCTGGCAGCCCCTGACCCTTGATCAAGCGCCTCTTTCTTCAAGCAGCATGAAGCCATCTGCGTCCGTTTTGGCGAACATCGTTTGGTAGCCTTTGATCGACGAGTGAGGAGTATCCAGCGGATGGAGATGCGTCGCCGTAACGACCATCACCGCAGCGCCTGCCGCCTCGCCGGCAGCAATGCCGACAGGGGCATCTTCGAATATCAGGCAGTCGCCGGCATCGACGCCCAGTTTGCTGGCAGCCAGCAAGTAGCAATCAGGATTCGGTTTGCCGGCCGCGACATCCTCGGCCGTCACCAGGATGGCCGGAACCGGAATGCCCGCCGCTTTCATGCGCCGCGCCGCCAGATCCCTTGGGGCTGACGTCACCACGGCCCACTTGGCCGCCGGCAGCGATCTCAGAAAGCTTGCGGCGCCGGGCACTTCGACAATCCCTTCTACATCGGCAATTTCGGCCTGTGTGATGCCAATCGCCTCCAGTTCCGGATCGACGCCGGGCAATGCCAGGCGGGCGACCGTGTCAACTGCTCGCGCGCCATGTATGGTCGGCAGAAAAGACGCGACATCGAGACCGTGACGAGCCGCCCACGCGCCCCAGATGCGCTCTGCCGCAGCGATGGAGTTGAGGATGGTGCCGTCCATGTCGAACAGGAACGCACTGTAACGGCCCTTGGCTACCGATGAATCATTGCCAGACATTTTCTGTTTCCTTCAAGCGCGGATGAGGTCGCCTATTATCCCCGATATCGGCGAAAGGCGAATCAAGCGCATGCGCTTGGCGATTCGGCCGCAGTTGACAGTGAACGAAATATTGTGACACCATCGATGCATGGAAAACATGAACACCCAGCTCGCTAAGCACCATCAATGGCCAATTTTTGCGCCGGAATCTGTCATGTCCATAAGCCACTCTTCGCAGGCAAGATGCTAAGAGTGGGAAAACCAGATCAAAGGCGCCGATGGCGCCTTTTTTATTGCCTGTTCAAATTCAACCAAGGAAACCATCATGACCATGATTCGCGGAACCAGATTTATTGTCGGCCAAGAAGCTGCCAGCCTGCGCGCCATCGAGGCCCGCTTCCGGGGCTTCCTTCATTGAAGCTAACGCCCAGGAAACCATCGTTCCCGCGTTATGGGGACAGGATACGTTCACGGACAAAGCCGGGGGAAGCGAAGTGCTCGAGCAGATGTGGGCGTTTGACGACAAGAAGGGCCGGCCTTGCTGCCTGATTCCTGAAGCTACCGCACTTTTCCAGGAGCGAGCTGTGGAGTTGTTGGGTACAAAGAAAGAGGCAAGCTATTTCTATATCGCCAGATGCTATAGATACGAGCGTCCGCAAGCCGGCCGTTATCGTGAATTCACACAGCTGGGTTTCGAGATACTGACCGGACGTCCTGAGCGTGGCCTTGAAGCAGCCCGCGATCTGTGTACTGGCTTCTTGAGTTCGCTAGGACTGGAGTACGAAATCGACATAGCTGCAAAACGCGGATTGACGTACTACCTGCGGGGCGAGGGATTTGAAATACGCTGTCCTGAACTGGGTGCTCAAAAGCAGCTTGTCGGCGGCGGCGCCTATCGCGAAGGGGCCGGTTTCGGCATCGGTCTTGAGCGGCTGTATCTAGCATTAAAAGCGCAAGGCAAGCTGATTTGATGAGGCGGCCAGGACGCGGCGATGCCGGATTTTCCTGAAGCCGGTTGTCAATGGCCGAGTCATCCTTGTCGCCAGCGTCCTATTTTTCCAGTGCAATGCATGCCGGTTGCGCCGGCATGAAGCGCGGGTTGACGCTCACCACTTGCACAGGCTTGCCGGCCAGCGCATTGAGAGCCTGCTGCAGCTGCCAATCCTTGGCGCCGCCGAATTCCTTTTGCGGCAACGCGCTTTTGTTCGGGTCCGGCTTGGCTTTTGCGCGCTGGTCGCGCTGGCGCTGGCGTTCTTTGCGCACATCGGCGAAGGGATCGGGATTGGGCTTGTTGGCATAGGGCGCGCGCGGAATGTCGACTTCGCGGTAAATGAGCAGAACGCCCTCCATGTCGGCATCCTTGCGCGGTCCGACGATCCAGTCGGGCACCACGCCGTAGCCTTCCATCGGGCAGCCGTTCGGCCGCAGGTTGCGGGCGTTGCTCCAGTTCAGGTAGGTGCCGTCGCGCGTGCCGATGCCGGTTTGCGCCATGCCTTTGCCGTAGGTCGGCGTGCCCAGCAACTTGGCGCGGCCGAGGTCCTTCAGGGCTGCCGCCGTGGCTTCGGCGGCTGAGGCGCTCTGGCCGTCGACCAGCACGATCAGCGGCACGCTGCGCCACCAATCGTCTGCCTCCAGCGGCGCCAACGGATCCTGGCCTTTCAGCACCGGCAGGTCGTAGTCCGGCCAGTTGGTGCTGATGCGGTGCTGGATCTTGTCGTCGCGTTGCAGCGTGACCATGGCGGTCTTGTTGCGGCCGGTGAAGAGGCCGATGATGCCGATGGAAGCGTTCAAGGCGCCGCCGCCGTTGAGCCGCAGATCGAGGATCACGGCCTTGACCGGCGCGCCATTTTTCCGTGCCGCCTGCACTGTATCGATGTAGTCGCCGATGGCAGGTTCCGGAAAACTGCTCATGCGCGTGTACAGCACATCGCCCGGCAACCGTTTGGCGCTTGCCGGCCGTTGCTTGATGATGGCGCGCAGCAGCGTGAATTCAAGCCGCTGCTGCTTTGCGCCGCGCAGCAGCGTCAGCTTGAGCGGCGTGCCGACGTCGCCGCCGGCGTATTTGGCGATGTCGGTAGTGCTGATGCCGGCCATGCTGTTGCCGTCCATCGCTACCACGATGTCGCCGGTGCGCACGCCGGCCTGGGCCGCGGGAGCGTCCGGTACTACGTCGATGATATGCAGGCCGTCCGCCAGGGTTTCGAAGATGATGCCGATACCGGGCGTGCCATTGCGGGTGCGCTCGTCCTTCTTCGCTTGCTCCTGCTGTTCCTCGGCATTCATGAATTTGGCGTAGGGCAGGGTTTTGACGCCCAGGCGTATTGTTTCGTCGAGAAAGGCGGGGACGTCGATCTCTGTCAGGTGATCTTTCTTGAGTATTTCCACTACCGATTTCAGTTCGCAGATCTGGGATTCCCAGTCGGGAGGGCAAGGCGACGGTTCGGCGGCATGGGCCGGCGCGGAAAATGCCAGTGCGATGAGCTGAGCGGCGAGGATGGGCCAATGCCGGCCTGACATGCCGCCGTCGCTAATTTTGCGGCTTGTGGCCCATCCAGAAAATACTGTCATCAGATGCGTATTCCTTGCTAGTAGAGGCTGGCCTGCACCCGCGCCGGCAACTCGCGGTCATAGGCGTCGGCGTCAAAACCGCCGCTGCTGAGGCGCTTGAGCATGGCGCCAGGGCTAGGGAAGCTGGCGGCTTCAACTTGCTGTCCGGGATCCCACAGCTTCGAGCGCACCAGCGCCTTTGAGCAATGGAAGTAGACCGCCTCTATCTTGACGATGATCACCGTGCGCGGCAGCTTGCCGTCGATGGCGAATTTTTCCAGCATGGCCGGTTCCGCAGAGATTTCGGCGCGGCCATTGACGCGCAAGGTTTCGCCGATGCCCGGTACGATAAACAGCAGTCCGATCCGGGCATCGCTGAGGATATTGCGCAAGGTGTCGATGCGGTTGTTGCCCGGACGGTCAGGGATCGCCAATGTGCGTTCGTCCAGGATCTGGACGAAGCCGGGCAGGTCTCCCTTGGGCGAGCAATCCATGCCTTCCGGTCCGGAAGAGGCAAACACCACGAATGGCGAAGCGTTGACGAAAGCCTGGTAATCCTGGTTCAGATGGTCGATTTCCTTCCACAATGAACGCTCGTGAGGCTTGCCGTAAATTTGCTCCAGTTGCGCGATATCGGTCAGCATTGCTGTCCTCCGATGTTGGATTTGCAGCAATTTTACCGGGAAACCCCGCCGCCTGCCGCTGACGGCGGAGCGACTGCATGCGCTCGCAGCCGGGCGATGGACACAAGGTGGAACTCGCAAGTACACTATCTTGATTTTTTGGCAATCCAGTGCTCGGCAGCGTCCTGCGCAAAGAGAATCGCAGGCTCGGGCAAAATGGCGTAGGCTGGCAAAGCAAAGGCAAGGGGACACCATGCGTCGTTTGGCATTAATGCTTCTATCAAACCTGACCGCGAGCCTGGCGCTGGCAGCGCCGGCGTTGCCGGCGGGAGAGGCCGAGCAGCAGGCGCAGCTCGACCAGGACATCCCGCAACTGCTGAAACAGCATGCGATTCCCAGCGTCTCTATCGCTCAGATCAGAGGCGGCGTGGTGGTGCTGATAGCCGCCTATGGCGAGCAGGGCGACGGCGTGCCTGCCACGCCTGCCACGCTTTACAACGCAGCCTCGCTGACCAAGCCGCTGACTGCTGAAATCATTTTGCGGCTGGCCTCGAAAGGCGAAATTTCGCTGGATGAGCCGATGGACCGCTACTGGCTGGATCCGGACATCGCCGCCGACCCGCGCCACGCCTTGCTGACGCCGCGCCTGGCGCTCAGCCATCGGACCGGTTTCCCCAACTGGCGCGACAGCAAGGAGGGGTTGAAGATCCTGCGCGAACCCGGCCTCAAATGGGGTTATTCCGGCGAAGGCTATCAATATCTCGCGCACTTTGCCGAAAACAAGACCGGCCAGGATTTCGAAAGCCTGGCGCAGGCTTATCTGTTCAAGCCGATGGCCATGACCGAGACCGCCTATAGCGGCCGGGACTGGTTCAAGGGCCGCATCGCGGTCCCCGCCAATGCCGCCGGCAAGGCCTTGCAACCGCAGCTTGCCAGCCGTTTCAATGCGGCCGACCTGCTGTACACCACCGCCTATGATTACGGCTTGTTCATGGCCGGCGTGCTGGCCGATCAGGGCCTGAGCCCGGCCATCGCGAGCGAGCGAGGCAAGATCCAGGTCAGCTTGATGGATGAAATGTGTCAGGGTAAGCTGGCCGAGAGCTGCCCGCCCAATGCCGGCTTTGGACTGGGCTGGCAGATACTGGCTTTCAAGGATGAGACGCTGCTGATGCATACCGGGAAGGACGAGGGTGTCTTCACGTTCGCCTATCTGAACCGGAGCAGCCGCGACGGTGCGGTCATCCTGACTAATAGCGACAACGGCTACAAGATCGTGCTACCGGTGCTGGAACGCCTAGCCAGCAGCCCGGCTTTCCTGCGCTACCTGCGCGGACAGATACAATAAACGCTGCCGCGGCAGAAACTTCGGTATCCCAGGAATTCATTATCGCCAATCGTCAAGGAGCTTTCCGGATGGCTTATATATTTTTCTTGCGCCATGCGATCGGCATGCCGCTGCTGGCGCTGCTTTCGTCACAGGCTGTCGCCGCTGACAGCGAGGCGCTGACGCAGACGGTTGCGGCACTGGATGCGCAGGTGTTTGATGCCTACAATCGCTGCGACATGGACGCCTTCAGCGCCTATTTCATACCCAAGGTGGAGTTTTATCATGACCAGGGCGGAGTGACCTGGGACCGCGATGCGGTAGTGGCAAACACGCGTAAATACATCTGCGGCAAAGTGCGCCGCGAGCTGCTACCGGAAACTCTGAAGGTCTATCCGATCAAGGATTATGGCGCGATCGAGGAAGGCGAGCATCGCTTCTGCCAGATCGATACCGGCAAATGCGAAAGCATCGCCAGGTTCCTGATGGTTTGGGAGCACAAGGACGGCAAATGGCTGGTGACGCGGATCGTCAGCTACGGTCACCGCTCTTTGGCGCCGGACGAGAAGGTGGCGGCGCACTGAACGGCATCGCCGTTCGTAAAAAAACTTGATTATGGAAACGATTGCTTCCATAATCCATCAATGAAAACCGAAACCACTTCATCGCATGCAAAATTATCAACTCCGCGCGGACGCCCGCGCGAGTTCGACATGGATGAAATCCTGGATAAGGCTATCCCCGTGTTCTGCAGCCGCGGCTATCACGGCACGTCGATCAACGACCTTGCGGAAGGCATGCAGCTGACGGTCGGCAGCATCTACAAGGCGTTCAAGGACAAGCGCGGGGTGTTCCTGGCGGTCCTGGGCCGCCAGTCTTCGCAACGCGGCGCCGAGCTGAGCCAAGTGCTGGCAGCGGCACAGTCGGGGCGCGACAAAGTGCAGGCTGCGCTTGTGTTCTATGCCGAACTGTCGCACGGCAGCAAGGGCAGGGAAGGCTGCCTGGTCGTCAGTACGGCAGTTGAGCTGGCGGCGCTTGATGCAGAGATCGGCGCACGCGCCGCCGAGGCGATGCAGGGGCGCGAAGCGCTGCTGAACCAGCTGATCCGGCAAGGCAAGAGCGACGGCTCGATTCCGCCGCATATCGATAGCGCCGCCACCGGCCGCCTGTTGCTTTGCCTGTTGCAAGGACTGCGCGTGGTGGGCAAGACCGGTAAGACGCGCAAGGAAATGCTGGCGGTGGTCGATGCGGCAATGAAAATACTGTCGTAAATTTTTTTGTCAATTTAGGAAGTGATCGTTTCCATTTTAAAGGGGAAGTAAATGGATTTGACTGCAACTGCTGCCAATACGGCGACTGAAGAAGTGGGGGTTTCGCCGTGGATTACCTTGCTGCTGGCAACCGCCTGCGGCTTGATCGCGGCCAATATCTACTATGCCCAGCCGCTGGCCGGCCTGATCGCCGCCGCGCTTGGACTGCCGCCGTCAGCGGCGGGCTTGATCGTGACCTTGACGCAGCTTGGCTATGGCGCCGGCCTGCTGCTGATTACTCCGCTCGGCGATCTGTTCGAAAACCGCCGGCTGGTGCTGGTCCTGATCGGGCTGGCCACGCTGGCTTTGCTGGGAGCGGGACTGGCTTCCCATCCGGCGCAGTTCCTAGTCGCCGCCTTGTTCGTCGGCCTTGGCTCGGTGGCGGTGCAGGTGTTGGTGCCGTACGCCTCGCACATGGCGCCGGAAGCGGTGCGCGGGCGCATGGTGGGCAATGTCATGAGCGGCCTGATGCTGGGCATCATGCTGGCGCGGCCGGCATCCGGTTTCATCACGCAAATGTCGTCCTGGCACATGGTGTTTTTCCTGTCCGCCGGGCTGATGGTGCTGCTGGCGCTGCTGCTGTCACGGACCTTGCCGCGGCGGATGCCGCCAGCCAAGCTGGCCTATGGCGCGCTGCTGGCTTCGATGTGGCAACTGCTGCTGCGCACCCCTGTGTTGCGCCGGCGGGCGCTGTATCACGCCTTCCTGTTCGCTGCTTTCAGCCTGTTCTGGACCACCACGCCGCTGCTGCTGGCAGGGCCGTCATTCCATCTGTCGCAGGGCGGCATCGCGCTGTTTGCGCTGGCGGGCGTGGCCGGCTCAGTCGCTGCGCCGATTGCGGGTAGGGTCGCCGACCGAGGCTGGAGCCGCCCGGCGACCGGATTGGCGATGCTGGCGGTGGCTCTCGCTTTCCTGATGACGCACGTCGGCCAGCAAGGCACGACCCTGTCCCTGGGCTTGCTGGTGGCGGCCGCGATCTTGCTGGACTTTGGCGTCGCCGCCAACATGACGATCGGGCAGCGAGCAATCTTCATGCATGGTGCGGAATTCCGCGCGCGCCTGAACGGCCTGTACATGACGACCTTCTTTGCCGGCGGCGCCATCGGCTCCGCAGTCGGTGGCTGGGCTTACGCGCAAGGTGGCTGGCATCTTACATCCTGGGTTGGTTTCGCGTTGCCGATACTTGCCTTGCTTTACTATGCGACTGAGTTCTAGGCAAGGATCTGCGGCTGACCTTTAAAACAGCAGGGCTGAAGCGTTGGCCTGCGCGCTGATCCAGGCGCAGGCATCTTGTACATGCGGGTCGCTTTCCCTGGTTCCCGGATACACCAGATAGAAGGCATAAGTATTGAGCACAGGACCGAACGGTTGCCGCAAGACGCCGCCACGCAGTTCGGGCTCGATCAGCGAGGTGCTCAACAGCGCCACACCTTGCCCCGCGATGGCTGCCGAGATGGCGTGGCTTTCATCGGAAAACACCATGCCGGCGCGGCTGTCCAGTTGGTCGACGCCGGCGTGCCGGGCCCATGCGCGCCAGGTCGACGGTTTGCGCAGCGTGTTTTGCCATTCGCAATGAATCAGGGTTTGCTTGAGCAGGTCTGCGGGTTTCCTTACCTTTAGCCGCGGGCTGCAGACCGGTGCGATGCGGTCGTCAAACAGTTTTCTGGCGACCAG